>NZ_DALYOQ010000027.1:0-10343 GCF_031974595.1 Pantoea sp. CTOTU46764
AAGCAAATCGATGAGTACGGCGAATTTGTCAAAATCTACGGCGCCAAGGGTCTGGCGTGGATGAAGATCAACGAACGCGCCAAAGGCTTTGAAGGCGTTCAAAGCCCGGTTGCCAAGTTCCTCAGCGCAGAAATCGTTGAAGACATTCTCAACCGCACGGGCGCACAAGATGGCGATCTGATCTTCTTCGGCGCGGACCGCGCTAAAGTGGTAGCAGATGCGCTGGGCGCGCTGCGTCTGAAGGTGGGCCGCGATCTGCAGATCACTGATGACAAAGCCTGGGCGCCATTGTGGGTAATCGACTTCCCCATGTTTGAGGAAGATGAAGAGGGCGGCCTGGCAGCGATGCACCATCCGTTCACGTCGCCGAAAGACCTGAGCGCAGAAGAGCTGGCAACCGATCCGGTACAAGCGGTGGCCAATGCCTACGATATGGTGATTAACGGCTACGAAGTGGGCGGCGGTTCCGTACGTATCCACAGCGGAAAAATGCAGCAGACGGTATTCAGTATTCTCGGTATCACCGAAGAAGAGCAGCGTGAGAAGTTTGGCTTCCTGCTCGACGCACTGAAATACGGTACGCCGCCGCACGCGGGCCTGGCGTTCGGTCTGGATCGTCTGACCATGCTGTTGACCGGCACCGATAACATCCGTGATGTGATCGCGTTCCCGAAAACCACCGCCGCAGCGTGCATGATGACCGAAGCCCCAAGCGAAGCCAATCCAGCTGCGCTGCTGGACCTCGGCATTCTGGTGGCGCCGAAGAAAGAAAAGACAGAGAACAAGTAATGGGCTTTAAACATCCGGTTTCGGTGCTGGTGGTGATTTTTGCCCGCGATACCGGCCGGGTGTTAATGCTGCAGCGACGTGATGACGACAGCTTCTGGCAATCGGTCACTGGCAGCCTGGAAGCGGGCGAAACCCCGCGCCAGGCGGCTCAGCGCGAAGTGTTAGAAGAACTCGCCATCGATATTGCGCACGAAAAGTTAGTGCTGGACGATTGCCACAAGCAAATCGAGTTTGAGATCTTCCCGCACTATCGCCATCGTTACGCACCGGGCACCACGCACAATCGCGAACACTGGTTCAGATTGGCCATACCCGCAGAGCGCGAGCTGCTGCTCACCGAGCATCTCGCCGCGCGCTGGCTCGAACCCGCCGCTGCCGCAGCCCTCACCAAGTCCTGGAGTAACCGCCAGGCAATTGAAGAATTTATCTGAATGCTCGCCGCCGCGCGTTTTTCCCGTGGCGAATGCATTAAGTTTTATGAATCTGGTGTGTTTGATACCAACGCACCGAACAATATCGAACAGTCAGGCGTAATCGGCGCCGCGAGGTTGTTCACCGCCAGCGCACAGCAACCGGAGCGTACTTATGTACGTGAGGATTGCGAGCACTGCCGGGGGACAAGATCGCAAGTAAGATAGCCTGCACCCAGTAAAAGATCGGAGAGAATGTAAGATGGCTGGACACAGTAAATGGGCGAACACCAAGCA
Organism: Pantoea sp. CTOTU46764; assembly: GCF_031974595.1. NCBI lineage: Bacteria > Pseudomonadati > Pseudomonadota > Gammaproteobacteria > Enterobacterales > Erwiniaceae > Pantoea > Pantoea sp. CTOTU46764. The sequence goes on from NZ_DALYOQ010000027.1 coordinate 1,497, forward strand.
CCGCAAGGCTGCTCAGGACGCTAAGCGCGGTAAAATCTTCACCAAAATCATTCGCGAGCTGGTCACCGCCGCGAAGCTGGGAGGTGGCGATGCGGGTTCTAACCCACGTCTGCGCGCAGCGATGGACAAAGCGCTGTCTAACAACATGACGCGCGACACCATGAACCGTGCTATCGCACGCGGCGTGGGCGGTGAAGATGATTCCAACATGGAAACCATCATTTATGAAGGTTACGGTCCGGGCGGCTCAGCGGTGATGATTGAGTGCCTGAGCGATAACCGTAACCGTACCGTGGGCGAAGTGCGTCATGCCTTCACCAAAACCGGTGGCAACCTCGGTACTGACGGTTCTGTTGCTTACCTGTTCAGTAAGAAGGGTGTTATCTCCTTCGCGCCAGGTCAGGACGAAGATGCAGTGATGGAAGCGGCGCTGGAAGCCGGTGCAGAAGACGTTGTGGCCTATGACGACGGCGCGATTGATGTCTTCACCGCGTGGGAAGAGATGGGTGCAGTGCGTGATGCGCTGGAAGCGGGCGGTCTGAAAGCGGACTCGGCTGAAGTCTCAATGATCCCTTCAACCAAAGCCGAAATGGATGCCGAAACCGCGCCGAAACTGCTGCGCCTGATCGACATGCTGGAAGACTGTGACGACGTGCAGGAAGTTTACCATAATGGTGAAATCTCTGATGAGATCGCAGAAACGCTGTAATGGCGTTGCTTAAAACCCCACTCACCGGAGACGCGCTGTGGCGATAATTCTCGGGATCGATCCCGGCTCGCGCGTCACCGGTTACGGTGTTATCCGCCAAACCGGCCGCCAGCTTACCTATCTGGGCAGCGGCTGTATCCGCACCAGCGTCACCGATTTGCCGACGCGCCTCAAACTGATCTACGCAGGCGTTAGCGAAATCATCACGCAGTTCTCACCCGACTATTTCGCCATCGAGCAGGTGTTTATGGCGAAGAATGCGGACTCAGCGCTCAAGCTGGGCCAGGCGCGCGGTGCAGCGATTGTCGCGGCGGTGAATCATGATTTGCCGGTGTTTGAATATGCGGCGCGTCAGGTGAAGCAAACCGTCACCGGCACCGGCGGCGCAGAGAAAAGTCAGGTACAGCATATGGTGCGAACCTTGCTGAAACTGCCAGCCAATCCGCAAGCGGATGCCGCCGATGCGCTGGCCATCGCCATCACGCATTGCCATATGAGCCAAAATGCGGTGCGTATGAGTGACACCAAATTGGTGATGACGCGCGGGCGCATGCGATCGGGTTAGCAAACGCCAAGGCTGGATATTCATCCAGCCTTTTTTATGCTATAAACTCAGGCTTACTTACAGATTAAGGAACTGCTCAGGTGATTGGTCGTTTACGAGGCAACATTCTGGAAAAACAGCCGCCGCTGGTGTTGATTGAGGCGCATGGTGTCGGTTATGAAGTGCACATGCCAATGACCTGCTTTTACGAGCTGCCGGAGATCAATCAGGAAGCGATCATCTTCACTCAGTTCGTAGTGCGTGAAGATGCGCAGCTGCTGTTCGGTTTTAACAACAAGCAGGAACGCACGCTGTTCCGCGAGCTGGTCAAGGTGAATGGCGTTGGGCCTAAACTGGCGCTGGCGATTTTGTCGGGAATGTCAGCGCAGCAATTTGTGACTGCCGTTGAGCGACAAGAGATTGCCTCTCTGATCAAACTGCCGGGCGTGGGTAAAAAAACCGCCGAGCGTTTGATTGTGGAGATGAAAGATCGCTTTATCGGCATGCACGGCGATCTGTTTGGTGGTGATTCAACCTTTACGTTGACCACGCCTTCCGCCGCACAAGACAATAACGATGCTGAAGCCGAAGCGGTTTCAGCGCTGGTGGCTCTCGGCTATAAACCGCAGGAAGCCAGCCGGATGATCAGCAAAGTCGGTAAACCGGATGCAGATTGCGAAACCCTGATTCGTGAAGCCCTGCGCGCAGCTATTTGAGGTAAAGCATGATTGAAGCCGATCGCCTGGTCTCGGGCAGTTCCTTTAACGAAGAAGAAACGCTCGATCGTGCCATTCGTCCCAAGCTGCTGACAGAATATGTTGGTCAGCCGCAGGTACGCGAGCAGATGGAGATTTTCATCCAGGCGGCGAAACTGCGTGGCGATGCACTCGATCATCTGCTGATTTTCGGCCCGCCGGGATTGGGTAAAACCACGCTGGCTAATATTGTCGCCAACGAAATGGGCGTCAATCTGCGCACGACCTCCGGGCCGGTGCTGGAAAAAGCCGGCGATCTGGCGGCGATGCTTACCAATCTTGAGCCGCATGATGTGCTGTTTATCGATGAGATCCATCGCCTGTCGCCGGTGGTTGAAGAAGTGCTGTATCCGGCGATGGAAGATTATCAACTGGATATCATGATCGGTGAAGGTCCCGCGGCGCGTTCTATTAAGCTCGATCTGCCGCCGTTTACCCTGATTGGCGCCACCACGCGCGCCGGTTCTTTAACCTCGCCACTGCGTGACCGCTTCGGCATCGTGCAGCGCCTTGAGTTCTACAACGTCCCCGATCTGCAGCACATCGTTGGCCGTAGCGCGGCCTGTCTTGGCCTGGCGTTGAGTGAAGAGGGCGCGTTAGAGATTGCACGTCGTGCGCGCGGTACGCCGCGTATCGCAAACCGCCTGCTGCGCCGCGTGCGTGACTTTGCGGAAGTGCGTGCCAACGGCAATCTGAGCGGCGAAGTGTCAGCCAGCGCGCTGGATATGCTTAACGTCGACAGCCAGGGTTTTGATTACATGGATCGCAAATTGCTGCTGGCGATTATCGACAAGTTCTCGGGTGGTCCGGTTGGCTTAGATAATCTGGCTGCGGCAATCGGCGAAGAGCGGGAAACTATCGAAGATGTGATTGAACCCTTCCTGATCCAGCAAGGATTCATTCAACGCACGCCACGCGGCCGAATGGCAACGCAGCATGCTTATAAACACTTTAGCATCAGTCGCGAAGAGTAACCGGCGTTATGCCGCCGGTTTTTTTGCCATGCTGATGATGAACAACACTGCGGCGCATAACACCACCGAAGGACCGGCTGGCGTATCATAGGTGGCGGAGAAGGTGAGTCCGCCGGTCACCGCGATAATACCGGCAATCACCGCAAAACCGGCCATCTGTTCCGGTGAGCGCGAGAAGCGACGTGCCGTCGCCGCCGGGATAATCAGCAGCGATGTAATGATCAAGGCACCCACAAACTTCATTGCCACGCCAATGGTTAATGCCGTCACCAGCATCAGCATCAAACGCGTGCGCTGAATGTTGACGCCATCGACCTGCGCCAGCTCCGGGCTGATGGTCATCGACAACAGTGAATTCCACTGCCACGCCATCACCGCCAGTACAATCGCCACGCCGCCGCCCATCATCCATAAATCATCGGGCGTCACCGCCAGCAGATCGCCAAACAGATAAGCCATCAGGTCAACACGCACGCCTTGCATCAGACTGACAACCACTAGACCCAACGACAGCGCGCTGTGCGCCATAATGCCGAGCAGCGTGTCGATGGCCAGATGCGGGCGGCGCTCCAGCCATACTAATCCCAACGCCAGACACACGGTCACCAAAATCACCGCATAATAGGGATTCACGTTGAGCAGCAAACCAAACGCCACACCCAGCAAGGATGCATGCGCAAGCGTATCGCCAAAGTAGGACATACGGCGCCAAACCACAAACGAGCCAAGTGGACCGGCTGCCAGCGCCAGCAAAACGCCGCCAAGCCAGCCAGGTAATAACAGTTCAATCATGACGGGCCATTTCCTTTGCGCAGAACAATGCGTCCCTGTAAATCGTGACGGTGATTATGGTGATGACGATAAATCGCCAGCTGCTGCGCGCCGCGTGGGCCAAACATCGCAATAAATTCGGGATGTTGTGACACCGCTTCTGGCGTGCCGGAACAGCAGATGTGATGGTTGAGACACAACACTTCGTCGGTTTTCGCCATCACCAGATGCAGGTCGTGTGAAACCATCAGCACACCGCAATTTAATTCACGGCGCAATTGATCGATCAAATCGTAAAGCGCAACCTGGCCGTTGACGTCAACGCCTTGAGTTGGTTCATCGAGCACCAGCAACTGCGGCTCATTAAGCAATGCGCGCGCCAGCAGCACTCGCTGCGTTTCACCGCCGGAGAGTTTTTGCAGCGTCGCGTGCAGCAGATGTCCAGCCTGAACGCGCTTCAGCGCCGGCAAAATGGCATCGCGTTTGGTGCCACGGGACAAACGCATAAAGCGTTCTACGGTGATCGGTAATGTCGGGTCAATGTGCAATTTTTGCGGCACATAACCGATACGCAAATCAGTGGCACGCTTGACGCTGCCGCTGGTGGGTTTGAGCAGCCCCAGCACCGCGCGCACCAGCGTGGATTTGCCGGCACCATTCGGGCCGAGCAGCGTGAGAATTTTTCCCGGCTCAAGTGTAAGGCTAATGCCTGCAAGCACTGGACGCTGGGAGAATTTCACAGAAATGTTTTCAAGGGTAACAAGTGGCGGCATGTTATTTACGGGTTGCATTGAATTTCGAATGTTATAATATCACATTCCATCACTTGGTCACGATGGAATGACGTATTATGTTACACAATAAAAAGCGCCTGATTTTCACCCTTACTGCTGCGGCAATTGCCGCTACAAGCGCGTTACCCGCGCACTCTGCAGTTGTCGCTTCAATCAAACCTCTCGGATTTATCGCAGCGGCTATCGCAGATGGCATTACGCCGGTTGAAGTATTGCTGCCTGATGGCGCATCAGAGCATGATTATGCCTTACGTCCTTCCGATGTAAAACGTATTAAAAACGCAGACTTAGTTGTATGGACCGGGCCAGAAATGGAAGCCTTTCTAACGAAGTCCGCGGCCGAATTCCCCGCCAATAAAAACCTCGAAATTGCCGCTTTGCCGGGTATAAAACCGCTTTTGATTAGCGGCGACGATGACGATGATGAATATGAGCACGGTCACGATCACGGTCATGACTCAGAAAACTCCGAACACCAGGACGTGTCTCATGCGCATCACCACCACGGGCAGTTTAATATGCACCTGTGGATGTCCCCTGACATGGCCTTACAAACTGCGGTTGCAATCCATGGAAAATTATTGGAACTTATGCCGCAAAGCAAAGCCAAACTTGACGCTAATCTGCAGGAATTTAAGGCAGAATTAGCCGATGCAGACAAACACATCGGCGCGCAACTCGCGCCTGTGCGGAACAAGGGTTATTTCGTTTTTCACGACGCTTACAGCTACTTTGAAAAACATTACGGTTTGTCGCCTTTAGGTCATTTTACCGTCAATCCTGAGATCCAGCCGGGCGCCCAGCGTTTACATCAAATACGAACACAGTTGGTTGAGCAGAAAGCCGTTTGCGTTTTCGCTGAACCACAATTCAGACCGGCCGTCATCGATGCCGTGTCCCGTGGAACTTCCGTGCGTAAAGGCACGTTAGATCCATTGGGAATGGACATCAGCTTATCCAAAGACAGCTACGTGAAATTTCTTTCACAGTTGTCGAGCCAGTATGCGAGCTGCCTGAATGGAGCATGAGGAATAGGTAAAAGTGCAGCAGATAGCCCGCTCTGTCGCCCTCGCATTTAATAATTTGCCGCGCCCCCACCGCGTTATGCTGGGTTCATTAACCGTTGTCACGTTGGCCGTCGCAGTTTGGCGGCCTTACGTTTACCATCCGCGTGATGTTGCGCCCATCGTGAAAACCATCGCGTTGGATAAAGACGAACTGCGTACGCTGTTGCCCGAAGCCAGCGAGCCGATTGACCAGACGACGGAAGAGCCAGCCGACGATATTCCTGCTGACGACATCGATAAAGACGTTCCGGACAATCCCAACGTACATGATTACACCGTCTCTTCAGGCGATACGCTGAGCAGCGCGTTAAATCAGTACGGTATTGAGATGGGCGACATCAATGCACTGGTCAGCAGCGATAAAGATTTGCGCAACATGCGCGTCGGCCAGCAACTGAGCTGGACGCTGGATGCCGATGGTCAACTGCAAACCTTCAGCTGGGAAATCGATCGTCGTGAAACCCGTACTTATCAGCGCGCCGACAACGGCAGCTTTAAGATGCAGCAGGAGCTGCAAAAGGGTGAATGGCGTAACAGCGTCTTGAAAGGTGAAGTACGCGGTAGCTTTGCCGCCAGCGCGCAACGTGCGGGTTTGACCAGCGCAGAAACCAGCAACGTCATTAAAGCGATGCAGTGGCAAATGGACTTCCGCAAACTGCGGGCCGGTGATGATTTCAGTGTATTGATGTCACGTGAAATGCTCGATGGCAAAAGTGCTCAAAGCCAACTTCTGGGCGTGCGTTTACGCACAGGCGGCAAAGATTATTACGCCTTCCGCGCGGAAGACGGCAAGTTCTACGATCGCAACGCGTCTGGGTTAGCGCGTGGCTTTATGCGTTTCCCGACGGTTAAGCAGTATCGTGTTTCTTCTAACTTCAATCCGCGTCGCCTTAACCCAGTAACCGGACGCATTGCACCGCATAAAGGTGTCGACTTCGCGCTGCCGATTGGTACGCCCGTGTTAGCCGTGGGTGATGGTGAAGTGGTGATGGCGAAAAACGGCGGTGCTGCCGGAAATTACGTGGCAATTCGTCACGGTCGTCAGTACATGACGCGTTATATGCACTTGAGTAAAGCGCTGGTGAAACCAGGACAAAAAGTGAAACGCGGCGATCGTATTGCGCTTTCGGGTAACACCGGACGTTCAACCGGCCCGCATCTGCACTATGAAGTATGGATCAATAATCAGGCAGTGAATCCATTGACGGCAAAACTGCCGCGCATGGAAGGGCTGACGGGTAAAGATCGCAGCACTTACATGGCGCAAGTCAAAACCTGGTTGCCGCAGTTGACGTTGAAATAACGCATTATTGCGCGTAACACTAAAAAACCGACGGATTCTTCGTCGGTTTTTTGCTATCTGGCGCATGAAGATTGCAAAATTAACCATCGTCACTATTATTGACCGGTCATTGTCAGAGGCGAGTGCATGGAAACCCGAAAGAAAAATAACAGTGAGTTTATTCCCGTTTTTCAACGTTCTTTTTTAATGCCTAAATACTGGGGAAGTTGGTTGGCGATTGGTGCGCTGGCCGGCATGGCATTACTTCCGGCCAAAGTGCGCGATCCGATTCTGGGCGGATTGGGCAAGTTCGCCGGTAAACTGGCGAAAAGTGCGCGCCGCCGTGCGTTGATCAATCTCTATTATTGCCTGCCGGAATTGAGCGAAGCGCAGCGCGAAGAGATTGCTGATCGTATGTTTGCCACCGCACCGCAGGCGATGGCGATGATGGTTGAACTCGGATTACGCAATCCCGAACATGTGCGTAAGCGCGTTGACTGGCACGGCCGGGACATCATCGAGCAACTGCAGGCAAACAAAGAGAACGTTATTTTCCTTGTGCCGCATGGTTGGGGCGTGGATATTCCGGCGATGCTGCTGGCGTCTGAAGGCCAGATGATGGCGGCGATGTTCCACAATCAAAGTGATCCGTTAATGGATTATTTGTGGAATACCGTGCGACGCCGTTTTGGCGGCCGCATGCATGCGCGTAATGACGGCATTAAGCCGTTTATCGCATCGGTGCGTCAGGGTTATTACGGCTATTATCTGCCGGACCAGGATCACGGCCCGGAGCACAGCGAGTTTGTGGATTTCTTTGCCACTTATAAAGCAACTTTGCCGGCAGTCGGCCGCTTGATGAAAGTGTGCCGTGCACGGGTGGTGCCGCTGTTCCCGGTGTATAACAGCGAAACCCATCGTCTGGAAATCTATGTGCGTCAGCCTATGGATGACTTACTGGATGCCGATGACAATACGTTGGCGCGCCGCATGAATGAAGAAGTAGAGGTGTTTGTGCGCCCACATCCAGAACAGTACACCTGGATTTTGAAGCTGCTAAAAACGCGTAAGGAAGGTGATATTGAACCTTACGCGCGCAAAGATCTTTATCCACGTAAAAAATAATTAAGGGGCCGTTTGGCCCCTTTGTCATTCTATTGCTGCCAGATGACTACGACGCTTACGTTCGCGCAGGAACAGCGTCACCAGCCCAAACCACAATACGCCAGCCACGAAGTTAATTCCGCTAAACCATGGTGTGCCGCCGCTGAAGTAACCGCTTTTCGCCAGCTCAATCCCGACTGCTAAGGTCAGAATGCTGATCATGCCGAGCATCGCCGCCACGCTGCCTTTGCCTTCGTTGCTAGAATAAAGCGTCAGACGGTACAGACCGGCATTCACCATGCCCGCGCCGAAAGCGTACAGACTTAAACCGGCAGTCAGCAGCAGATAGGTGTGACTATTAAGCAAGTTCGCCAGCAGCGAAATGCTTAAACCAATCAGGATTGGCCACGCAGCAAATTTCACTGGCTGCTCAATCGGCACGCGTCCCGCCAGTTTTCCGAGCGTGATATTGCCGGCAATCATCGCCAGAAATACCGGCAACTGCAGCAGCGCATATTGCATGCGCGACAACCCTTCATCGTGCATCAGAATCACGGGCGACAGCGCAACCCATGTCAGGATCGGGATAAACACCAAACCAATCGCAAAGGATCCGTACATCACCTGACGATCGCGCGCCAAACGGGCATAGCCGCGCGCCAGCGTTGGCAGGGCGATAGAGTGACTGCGATCGCCTGCCGTTTCCGGCATTACGCGCCACAGCAGGGCAAATGCAATGACGCTGCAAATCGCAAACAGCCAGAACATGCTGCGCCACTCGCCAACGGTAAGCCATGCCGCACCGGCCAGCGGGCCGGCTAACGGTGCCAGCAGCGCGACGTTGGCC
>NZ_DALYOQ010000027.1:10353-46286 GCF_031974595.1 Pantoea sp. CTOTU46764
GGCCATTAGCGCCATCATGCGCACCGCCAGCGCTTCGTCAAAGGCTTCCTGCACCGCCGCATAGCTGACTGCGCCAATAAAGCACAGGCTAATGCCCTGCACAAAACGCAGCGCGACAAACTCTTCAATGCTGCTGACCCACGTCGTCAGAATACAGGCGGCGGCAAAGAACAGAATGCCAAACAGCAATACTGGACGGCGGCCATATTTGTCCGAGAGCGGACCAAGCAGCCATTGCAGCACCACGCCGCCCATCAGATATGCGGTTAATGAGGTGGATACCCATTCCGGGCCGACACTGAATTCAGACGTCACCAGCAGCATGCCGGGCTGGATCATGTCATGCGCGATATAGGTGGCGAACTCAAACAATACCAGCGCGAGTGGAAACAGCAGCACGCGCCCGGTGAGTTGAGTAATAGGTTGATAGCGGGCCATTTGGCCTCCTTGTCAAAAAAATAAAAACGCGACTGCCAGGCAGTCGCGTTTGTCCATGTTGTTACAGCCGCTGTCGGTGGTGCGTATTAATCTACGCGCAGTACACGGCTGGTATTGGTGGTGCCCGTGGTCGACATCACATCGCCCTGGGTAACAATCACCAGGTCGCCTGAAACCAGGAAACCTTTTTCGCGCAGCAGGTTTACTGCATCGTGTGCGGCGGCAACACCATCATTATTGCTGTCGAAGAACACAGGCGTAACGCCACGATACAGCGCGGTCAGGTTCAGCGTACGTTCATGACGTGACATGGCGAAGATCGGCAAACCGGAAGTGATACGTGAAGTCATCAGCGCGGTACGGCCCGATTCAGTCATGGTGATGATGGCTGAAACCCCTTGCAGATGGTTGGCAGCATACATCGCCGACATGGCAATCGCTTCTTCAACGTTATCGAACTGCACTTCCAGGCGGTGCTTGGAAACATTAACGCTCGGGATTTTCTCCGCGCCGAGGCACACTTTCGCCATCGCTGAGACGGTTTCGGCCGGATACTGGCCAGCAGCGGTTTCCGCCGACAGCATCACCGCATCGGTACCATCCAGCACGGCGTTCGCCACGTCCATGACTTCGGCACGCGTTGGCATTGGGTTGGTGATCATCGATTCCATCATCTGCGTTGCAGTGATGATGGTGCGGTTCAGCTGACGCGCGCGACGAATCAACGCTTTCTGAATACCCACCAACTCAGGATCGCCAATCTCTACACCCAAATCGCCGCGCGCAACCATCACCACGTCAGAGGCGAGGATGATGTCATCCATCGCTTCCTGTGAGGCAACGGCTTCAGCACGTTCCACTTTCGCCACCAGTTTGGCATCGCAACCCGCATCGCGCGCCAGACGACGAGCGTAATTCATATCTTCGCCGTTACGCGGGAAGGAGACGGCCAGATAATCCACGCCGATTTTCGCGGCGGTAACGATATCAACCTTGTCTTTTTCGGTCAGCGCGTCGGCAGAGAGGCCGCCACCGAGTTTGTTGATACCTTTATTGTTGGAGAGCGGGCCGCCGACGGTAACTTCGGTGAACACTTTTACGCCCTGAACTTCCAACACTTTCAGCTGTACGCGACCGTCGTCCAGCAGCAGGATGTCGCCTGGCACCACATCTTCTGGCAAGCCTTTGTAATCGATACCGACTTTTTCTTTGTCGCCTTCGCCTTTACTTAAGTCGGCATCCAGCAAGAAACGATCGCCGACGTTAAGGAACACTTTGCCTTCTTTGAAGGTGGAGACGCGAATTTTTGGACCTTGCAGGTCGCCAAGGATCGCCACATGACGGCCCAGTTTCGCCGCGATTTCACGGACTTTATTGGCGCGCTGCTGATGATCTTCCGGTGTGCCGTGGGAGAAGTTGAGTCGTACAACGTTAGCACCTGCCGCGATGATTTTTTCGAGGTTGTTGTCGCGATCGGTGGCTGGACCGAGGGTTGTAACGATCTTGGTTCTTCTGAGACGTCTGGACATGAAGGACTCCGTTAGCAAAGTATCGTGTCGCTCTCAAGTGACACGTAGTGTTCATCTATTCTATATGATCGATGGGCTGTGATTCGACTCACATTGTGAATGTGATGTTAATTATTTTCCTGCGCCTGTTTCTCCAGGCGTGAATCTTTCAGCGCTTCTTTCACCCGTTTCAAATTTTCACGGAAAGCGGCGCCGCGCTCAAGGGTAAACCCTGTCGCCAGAACATCAATCACGGTTAATTGCGCGAGGCGGGAAACCATTGGCAGGTAGATATCGGTATCTTCGGGCACGTCGAGCGTCAAAGCCAGTGTGGCTTCTGCCGCCAGCGGGGAACCCGGAGAAGTGATAGCCAGCACAGTGGAAGCGTTTACACGCGCCAGGCGAGCCAGTTCTACCATATTTTTGGTGCGACCAGTATGTGAGATGAGAACAAACACATCATTTGGACCACTATTTATGCAACTCATGCGCTGGATCACAATATCCTCTGACCAGATGACCGGCAGATTAAAACGCAAAAATTTATTGGTGGCGTCATGCGCGACGACGGCGGAGGCGCCAAGACCAAAGAAGGCAATTTTATGGGCGTTTGATAAAGCCTGAACGGCCTGGCGAGTGACCTGAGAATCGAGCTGCTGGCGAACGCGGCTGAGGCCCGCTAATGCGGAATCAAAAATTTTATGGCTATAACTTTCCACACTGTCATTTTCTTCCACATCGCGGCTCACCCAGTTCGGGCTTTTCACCAGGCTCTGTGCGAGCTGCAATTTGAAGTCAGGAAAGCCGCGCGTGCCCATACGATGGCAGAAGCGATTCACCGTCGGTTCGCTGACGTCAGCGGCGCGTGCCAGCGTGGCGATGCTGGAGTGCATCGCCTGCTGCGGCGCAGCGAGAATTTGTTCTGCGACTTTACGTTCTGATTTACTTAACGCATCGAGTTGCGCCTGAATTTGTTCCAGCATGGTTTAACCTAATGAGCGTCAATAACTTTTCCGCGTTCATCAATCAATGAAATCGCTGCCAATTCCCAAGAATATACCGTGTAATAGCACCTCGCACGCAGCGGAGGACAAATGTAAACGCGAATTTTTTGCGATACTTTGATCGCTGACGTGTTTTGCCACGACAAATATCGAAACAGAAAATGTGCTCAAATGGCACGCTACAACACACTTAACACCTTTATTACGTTCACAGTTAACGCCAGCAAAACGCGGTGTTCGGGTTGTCCTGGACCGGCGAAAAACGTACATTGTGCTGTAAGAAAATTACAATAAGGACCCGGCGTGATGAGAACGCTCAAGCCGGGTATATCCTGCAACGAGGAGAGGAAAATGGCGGTTACACAAACAGCCCAGGCATGCGATCTGGTGATTTTCGGTGCCAAAGGCGATTTAGCGCGCCGTAAACTGTTGCCATCACTGTATCAGTTGGAAAAAGCCGGTCAGATTCATGAAACCACTCGCATTATTGGCGTGGGTCGCGCGGATTGGGATAAAGCCGCGTACACCAAAGTGGTACGTGAAGCGCTGGAAACCTTCATGAAAGAGAAGATCGATGAAGCGCTGTGGGACACACTCAGCAGCCGTCTCGACTTCTGTAACCTCGACGTAAATGACACCTCGCATTTCACCAAACTGGGCAAAATGCTTGACCAGAAAAACCGCGTCACCATCAACTACTTCGCCATGCCGCCAAGCACCTTTGGCGCGATCTGTGACGGTCTTGGCGCCGCCAAACTGAATGCCAAACCGGCGCGTGTAGTAATGGAAAAGCCGCTCGGCACCTCATTGGAAACCTCGCAAGAGATCAATGACAGCGTTGGCAAATACTTCGAAGAAGGTCAGGTGTTCCGTATTGACCACTATCTGGGTAAAGAGACGGTGCTTAACCTGCTGGCGCTGCGTTTTGCCAACTCCATCTTCGTCAACAATTGGGACAACCGCACCATCGATCACGTGCAGATCACCGTGGCGGAAGAGGTCGGTATCGAAGGACGTTGGGGTTATTTCGACAAAGCCGGCCAGATGCGTGACATGATCCAGAACCACCTGTTGCAGATCCTCACCATGATTGCCATGTCGCCGCCATCCGATCTAAGCGCGGATGCGATTCGTGATGAGAAGGTGAAAGTGCTGCGCTCACTGCGCCGTATTGATCAAACCAACGTGCGCGAGAAAACCGTGCGTGGTCAGTACACCGCCGGCTTTGTGCAGGGCAAGAAAGTGCCAGGCTATCTGGAAGAAGAGGGCGCGAACAAGCAGAGCGCCACTGAAAGCTTCGTGGCTATCCGCGTGGATATCGACAACTGGCGTTGGGCTGGCGTGCCGTTCTATCTTCGCACCGGCAAGCGCTTGCCAACCAAATGCTCTGAAGTGGTGGTGTACTTCAAGAATCCTGAGATGAACCTATTCAAAGATTCGTACGCTGAACTGCCGCAGAACAAGTTGACCATTCGTCTGCAGCCGGACGAAGGTGTGGATATCGAAATCCTCAACAAAGTGCCGGGACTCGACCACAAGCATAAACTGCAGACCACTAAGCTGGATCTGAGTTACTCCGAAACCTTTAACCAGTCACATCTGGCTGATGCTTACGAGCGTCTGCTGCTGGAAACCATGCGCGGTATTCAGGCGCTGTTTGTGCGTCGTGATGAAGTGGAAGCGGCGTGGGGTTGGGTGGATTCGATCATCGATGCCTGGAATGCCGATGCCGAAGCGCCGAAGCCGTATCAGGCGGGAACGTGGGGACCGGTTGCCTCAGTCGCGATGATTACCCGCGATGGCCGTTCCTGGAACGAGTTTGAATAAAGACCTAATGCTGAGCCCGCCAATGTGCGGGCTTTTTTTCGGCCAAAATTCATTTTTCTTAAAAGTGAACCTGAGTTTCAAAAAATTTTGATATCCGATGGACGCCGCTCCAGCCGATCTTGTATGGTAGACCCCAATTATTGACAGCGTGGCTAAACGCCGGGCTGATGCAACTAAGGAAACGTGATGAAGAACTGGAAAACAAGTGCTGAACAGATCCTGAAAACTGGCCCGGTCGTGCCGGTCATCGTGGTGAACAAGTTGGAACACGCCGTGCCGATGGCGAAAGCGCTGGTTGCGGGCGGAGTGCGCGTGCTGGAAGTTACGCTACGTACCCCGGTGGCGATGGACGCGCTGCGCGCCATGATTAAAGAAGTACCGGAAGCGATTGTTGGTGCGGGCACGGTGATCAACACGCAGCAATTGAAAGAGGTCACTGATGCCGGTGCGCAGTTTGTTATCAGCCCAGGATTGACGGAATCGCTGCTGAAAGCGGCGGTTGAAGGTCCGGTACCGTTGATTCCAGGTATCAGCACGGTTTCAGAACTGATGACCGGCATGGATTACGGCCTGCGTGAGTTCAAATTCTTCCCGGCAGAAGCCAATGGTGGCGTGAAAGCATTATCCGCGATTGGTGGTCCGTTCCCGCAGGTGCGTTTCTGCCCAACCGGCGGCATCTCGCCAGCCAACTATCGTGATTATCTGGCGCTGAAAAGCGTGCTGTGTATCGGCGGTTCGTGGCTGGTACCGAATGATGCGTTGGAAAGCGGTGACTGGGATCGTATTACGCGTCTGGCGCGTGAAGCGGTTGAAGGGGCGCGTACATAAATTGGTAGGGTCGCCATTCATGGCGACCTTTAAACTTACACTTAACCTTCCACTTTCACCGCTGCCGCACTGGCAACGGCGCGCGCGATAGCGTCATCGGTGTTTTCACCGGTCGCCAACGCCACACCCAAACGGCGCTGACCGGCAATCTCCGGCTTACCAAACAGGCGCAGCTGCAACCCGGCACCCAGCGCCGCTTCGATATTCCCGAATTGCACGTTCTGGCTGTTCAGCTCAGGCAAAATCACTGCCGACGCCGCAGGGCCATATTGACGGATACCGCCAATTGGCAGACCGAGGAAGGCGCGCACATGCAGCGCGAACTCAGACAGATCCTGCGAAATCAGCGTAACCATACCGGTATCGTGCGGACGCGGTGACACTTCGCTGAACACCACGTCATCACCACAGACGAACAGCTCCACGCCAAACAGGCCGTATCCGCCGAGCGCTTTCACCACATTGGCGGCGATATCCTGCGCGCGTTGCAGCGCCAGTTCACTCATCTGCTGCGGCTGCCATGATTCACGATAATCGCCATCTTCCTGACGATGACCAATCGGCGCGCAGAAGTGGATGCCATCCACCGCGCTGATGGTCAGCAAAGTGATCTCGAAATCAAACTTCACCACGCCTTCAACGATCACGCGGCCCGCACCGGCACGTCCGCCTTGCTGCGCATAATCCCAGGCTTTGTCCAGCTGGCTGGCTTCGCGGATAAAGCTCTGACCTTTACCGGATGAGCTCATCACCGGCTTAACGATGCACGGGAATCCAATCGCTTCAGCGGCGGCCACAAAATTCTCTTTGCTGTCAGCAAACTGGTAAGTCGAGGTCGGTAACGACAACTCTTCCGCTGCCAGACGACGAATGCCTTCGCGGTTCATGGTCAGACGTGCGGCGCGTGCGGTTGGCACCACTTTCTGACCTTGCGCTTCCAGCTCCAGCAGTTTTTCGGTGGCGATGGCTTCAATTTCAGGCACCACGAAGTGCGGCTTTTCCTGGGCAATCAATGCGGCCAGCGCGTCACCGTCCAGCATGTTGATCACATAGCTGCGATGCGCCACGTGCATCGCTGGGGCATCGGCGTAACGATCCACCGCAATCACTTCCACACCCAGACGCTGGCACTCAAGTGCCACTTCTTTGCCTAATTCGCCTGAACCTAACAGCATGACACGCGTAGCGGCAGGGCGCAGCGCGGTTCCGAGAGTCGTCATAATTTCACCTTAGCAGTCAAAATGCGCGCGCAGTATAAACGAAAACGTTTGCGTACTCACGCTTTCGCCACGATTAGGTTTGCCATACTTTTCCCGCTCTGACGTTAACTGACATAGCCTGCGGCAGCATGGAGAACGGAAAATTAAACGGGAGTTAAACGATGAGTAATTGGCTACAGCAAATTCAATCGGTGCTGGCGAAGAAGGGCGGTGACGGAAAATCGGGCGGCTTAAGTGACATGCTGGCACCCGGCGCACTGGGCGGGCTGGCGGGATTGCTGGTGGGCAGTAAATCCACGCGTAAGTTGCTGACCAAATATGGCGGCAAAGCCTTGTTGTTGGGCGGCGGCGCGGCGGCGGGCGCGCTGCTGTGGAATAAGTACAAACAGCGCATACGTGAAACCCATCAGGACGATGCGGGCTTTGGTCAGCTGCAAACGCCGATGGATCAACGTGCAGAGCGATTAGTCACGGCGCTGGTGTTCGCGGCGAAAAGTGACGGTCATATTGACGATCAGGAGCGCGCCGCGATTGAGCAAAACATTCAGCAGGCGGGCTACGGCGCGCAAGCCGAAGCGTTGATTCAGCAGGCAATGAATCGCCCGCTCGATCCCAACTGGCTGGCCGCTGATGTTAAAAACGAAGAAGAGGCGCTGGAGCTCTATTTCCTCAGCTGTGCCGCCATTGATGTCGACCACTTTATGGAGCGCAGCTATCTCTCCGCGCTCGGCGATGCGCTGAAAATTCCCCAGGATGTGCGCGACGGTATTCAGCGTGATATCGACGCGGAAAAAGCCGCGTAATCCCCTACGAAGGTTGCATCTGCAGCCTTCGTTTTCCCTGTCTGGTTTGCCCTGCGCAAAGTGATGCTGCGTGCAGCTTGGCATCACGCGCGATTAGTGCCACGCTTGCTGAATGTTGTCCTTCAGTGAGAAGAGCCTAATGAATCAGCCACACGCGAAAAAAATTCCCCATGCCATGAATCTGCACGGTGAAACGCGCATCGACAATTATCACTGGTTGCGTGATGACGACCGCGAGAATCCAGAAGTGCTGGCCCATCTGCATGCCGAAAATGATTATGGCCGCGCCATGATGGCGTCGCAGAATCCGCTGCAGGAACGGGTGCTGAAAGAGATCGTCGACCGTATTCCGCCGCAGGATCACTCGGTGCCCTATGTGAAAAATGGTTATCGCTATCAAAGCCGTTATGAAGTGGGCAACGAATATCCCGCCTATTTCCGCCAGCCGCTAGACGCGCCGGCTGAGGAGCCGTGGCAGCTGCTGCTCGATGGTAACCAACGGGCTGCGCACAGTGATTTTTACACCATGGGCGCGCTGGCGATTACGCCAGACAATCAAGTGATGGCGTTAGCGGAAGATTTCCTGTCGCGCCGTCAATATGGCATTCGCTTCCGTAATCTGCAGAGCGGCAGCTGGTATCCGGAACTGCTGACCAATGCATCCTCCAGTGTTGCCTGGGCCAACGATTCCCGTACGCTCTATTACGTGCGTAAGCATCCGAAAACGCTGCTGGCGTATCAGGTTTGGCGCCATGAGCTGGGACATCCGCAATCTGACGATCAGCTAGTGTATGAAGAGAAGGATGATTCCTTCCACGTGAGCGTGCACAAAACCACCTCCGAGCACTTCATTCTGATTGCGCTATATAGCACCAACACCAGCGAAATTCTGCTGATCGATGCTGAATATCCGGATGCGCAGCCGCAAACATTTTGCCCGCGTCGCCGTGATCACGAATACAGCATCGATCACTACAATCATCAGTTCTACATCCGCTCGAATCGCGACGGTAAAAACTTCGGCCTCTATCGCAGCGCGTGGCTGGCGGAAGCGCGCTGGCAATCGCTGATCCCGGCGCGTCACAACGTGGTGCTGGAAGATTTCCAGCTGTTCCGCCATTGGTTGGTGGTGGAAGAGCGGCAGCACGGCGTAAATACCTTGCGGCAGATTAACTGGGAGAGCGGCGAAAGCTTCGGTATCGCCTTTGACGACCCGGCCTATGTCACCTGGCTTGCCTACAATCCTTCGCCGGAAAGCGACACCTTGCGCTATGGCTACTCTTCAATGACCATGCCAACCACCCTGTTCGAACTGAACATGGAGACCGGCGATCGCCGTGTGCTAAAGCGCACGCCGGTGCCGGGATTTAAATCTGAGGACTACAAAAGCGAGCATCTGTGGATTACGGTGCGCGATGGAACGGAAGTACCGGTTTCGCTGGTCTATCACCGCAAGCATTTCCAGCGCGGCAACAATCCGTTGCTGGTGTACGGTTACGGTGCTTACGGCAGCAGCATGGATGCCAGCTTTGGCACCAGCCGCATCAGCTTGCTCGAGCGCGGCTTCGTCTACGCCATTATTCATGTGCGCGGCGGCGGCGAACTCGGCCAGCAATGGTATGACGGTGGCCGCCTGAAGAATAAAATTAACAGCTTCACTGATTTTATTGATGTCACCGAAGCGCTGGTGGCGAAAGGGTATGGCAATCGTCAGCAGCTCTACGCGATGGGCGGCAGCGCCGGAGGATTACTGATGGGCGGCGTGGTGAACATGGCGCCAGATCTGTTCCACGGCGTGGTGGCGCAGGTGCCATTTGTGGATGTGGTAACTACCATGCTCGATCCCTCAATTCCGTTGACCACCGGCGAATACGATGAGTGGGGCAATCCTGAACAGGCGGAGTTCTATCACCTCATCCGCCAATACAGCCCGTATGACAACATCGAAGCCAAAGCCTATCCGCATTTGCTGGTCACCACCGGCCTGCACGATTCACAGGTGCAGTATTGGGAACCGGCTAAGTGGGTGGCGAAACTGCGCGAGCTGAAAACCAACGATTCGCTGCTGTTACTCTGTACTGAGATGGATTCTGGTCACGGCGGCAAATCGGGTCGTTTCAAAGCGTATGAAGGTGTGGCGCAAGAGTTCACTTTCCTGATCGGCCTGGCGCAGGGCAGCTTGCCAGACCGCGTCGATTACTGATCGCTCTTCACATACTTGCGCAGCGCCTGCCGCAACGGTGGGCGCAAATCGCGCACATTTTCCAGCACCCAACGCAGATAGCCGGGATCTTTACGCGCGATGCTGCCAATGCTCTGACCGCGATATTTGCCGAACGGGAACACATCGCCGCTCACCGGCGCGGGCTGGCATAAATTCGCCATCTGCTCGGCGTTCCAGCCTGAGGTTTCCATAATGCGGATCAGCAGCGCAGCGGTGACGTAGCAGTCATACAATGCGCGGTGCGCATGCAGTTCGGCCGGTGGTGTGACATCCAGCTTCAGGCTATGACGCAGCGCCTGATTGCCGTATTTAATGCCAGGCCACAACTGACGCGCCAGCGTCATGGTGCAGATCCATTCGCCGGGCATGGTGGGCAACATGCGGCGATCAAAGCTGGCGTTGTGCGCCACGTAATGCGGACTGCCGTGGTAGCGGCCAATCGCTTCTTCAATGGTGGGTTTGCCCACCACCATCGCTTCGGTAATACGATGTACCGCCATCGCCTGACGGCTGATGGGGCGATCCGGGCAGATTAAGTCGCTCATTGGATTAACGATCTGACCATCAATGACATCTACCGACGCCACTTCCACCACGCCGCCCTGCAGGCCGCAGGTTTCGGTATCAATAACACGTAACATAAATTACTTCTGCTTAGGTTCGTAAGGCAGGCGCGACAGGCTAAGCGAGGCCTGGCGATAGTTCATTAAGCGCTGACGAAACCAGTCACGCAGCGCTTCGGGTTGCTCGCGTTCCACCATTTCGGCAATCACCGGCATATTGTAACGCTCTTTAAATGCAACGCCTGCGGCGGCCAGATCGACATTCACTTTGTCTTTCTCTTCATGCGAGAGCAGGGCAAGGTTTTGGCTCATGCTTTTCTCCTGTTAAACAGGGGCAAAAGTAATGGTTTCGGACCCTGGGATCAAGGGAATTGGATCGCACCGCAAGTCTCGACAGCTTTGGGTCGGCGGCGTATCCTGCTGCCACGTTTACGGTGGTTTGACGTATTTAAAAGGGAAGAAGTCATGAAGAAAACTGCGTTCAATTCGGTCGTCGCGCTACTTCTGGCGTCATCAACGCTGGCCTTCAGCCAGTTTGCCATGGCGCATGCTCACCTGAAAACACCGGTTCCCGCCGATAAAGCGGTGGTGGAAACCTCCCCGCAGAATTTGACGCTGACCTTTACCGAAGATGTTGAAGCGGCATTCAGTGGCGTAGATGTGCTCAATGCTCAACATCAGCCAGTGGCGGTCGGGAAAGCCACACTCAACGATAAACACCATGATCAGTTGATTGTGCCGATCAGCCAGCCGCTGCCATCGGGCAATTATCAGGTTAACTGGCACGTGCTGTCCGTCGATGGGCATAAAACCACAGGCAGCTACAGCTTCAGCGTGAAGTGATTGATGAGTTTGAGCACGTTGTGGGTTGGCTTGCGAGCGCTGCATTTTTTGTCGGTGCTGCTGCTCGCTGGTAGCGCCTTTTATACCGCGCTGCTGGCACCGCGCCGCTATCGTCCGCTGCTATCACAACATTTAGGTTTAATTTTACGTACCAGCGCGCTGCTGAGTTTGTTCAGCGCGGTGCTGATGCTGGCAACGCAAACCGGCTTGATGAGCGGCGACTGGCGAAATGTCAGTGACAGGGTAACCTGGCAAGCGGTGCTCAGCACGCGCTTCGGTCAGGTTTGGCGCTGGGAAATTGCCTTCGCACTGCTGAGCACGTTAGCGCTGCTGCTACGTGGCACACTGCGGCAAAATCTGCTGCTATGCAGCGGCCTCTTGCAGCTGATGGCTTTAGCCGGCGTAGGGCATGCGGCGATGCGCGATGGCTGGCCTGGATTACTGCAACAAGGCAATCACGCGCTGCATTTAATTGCAGCTGCATTCTGGACGGGCGGATTATTGCCACTGTTAGTGCTGATGCGTGAAGCGCGGCAGATTGCCTTTCGCACTGATGCGATCCGCTGCATGATGCGCTTCTCGCGTTACGGCCACCTTGCAGTAGCGTTAGCGCTGCTGACGGGCACGATCAATAGCTTGCTGATTGCCGGTTCACCGCTAAATTGGCAAGTTACGCTGTGGAGCGAGTTGCTGGTGGTGAAGGTGCTGCTGGTCATGCTGATGATCGCTATCGCGTTAACCAATCGATATCTGCTGGTGCCGCGCTTTCGCCTGGCGGCCAGCAATGCAGCGCATCTGTTTATTCGCTTGACGCAGCTTGAGCTGCTGCTGGCCGTTATTGTTATTGGGTTGGTGAGCGTGTTTGCCACACTGTCACCGACCTGAATGTGTCATTAAAGAAGATGAAATGAGGTCGATATTTTGCTGAAGAAACTGATTCCAGCTTGCGTATTGATGGCGCTGTGCAGCCAGGCGATGGCGGCACA
Source organism: Pantoea sp. CTOTU46764 (assembly GCF_031974595.1). Classification (NCBI taxonomy): domain Bacteria; kingdom Pseudomonadati; phylum Pseudomonadota; class Gammaproteobacteria; order Enterobacterales; family Erwiniaceae; genus Pantoea; species Pantoea sp. CTOTU46764. The sequence goes on from NZ_DALYOQ010000027.1 coordinate 22,598, forward strand.
GATTATTACCGTCAGCCGTTTTGAGATTGGAAAAGACAAATGGCCCTTCACCCGCGAAGAGGTGATGTTGACCTGCGAGAAAGACGGTGCACTGTTCGCGATTAATCCGGGTACGTTGCTGCAGTATCCGCTCAACGATAAAGCCTTAGCGCGCAAAACTGCCGGGCAGGGCACGCTGCAATCGATCGACACCATCGTCGCCGTTGATAAAGCCCATCCCGATCAGAAAATGAGTCTGCAGCCGATCATCGATCGCGCGCAGCAACTGTGCGATAAGTAATCCCCTCATTTTTCAGGCGTAGCGCACATTTCTGCCGCTACGCTTGCTTTCTCTTTCTGTCACTCCGATCACAGAGTTGTCACCTTTGCGTATCAAACCTGTGGATTGGCTGGAAAACCCTCAATCCTGGTCTACCTTTAAATGGCAAGGCGTCCTCGCCTGCAAAAATGCCAACTTTTAGCGCACGGCTCTCAAAGAGCCATTTCCCTGGACCCGATACAGGAATCGTATTGGGTCTTTTTTTGTCTGTTTTTTGCGTTTTAAATTAAAAAACCATTATTACTCATCGAGAATTAAATGTTCTTTTCGCTTGCTAGTGGCGCAAATAAATGCGTTAATGCTTCGTCGGTCTGAATAGCAGACAGTTAGAAGGTTAGTTCCCATTGTATTTCTCATCCCAGTTAGTGCCGCTTCAAGCCCTTTCTCTTTGAGTCTTATCCTAAGTTCTGATTCGTATCTGCAACTCGGCCCTTACGCCAATAGGCTCATTTAAAAGGTAAAAATTATGTCTAACAAAATTCTTGGAACGGTAAAATGGTTCAACTCAGAAAAAGGCTTCGGCTTTATTTCTCCTGAAAACGGCAGCAAGGACGTTTTCGTCCACTTCTCAGCCATCCAGGGCACTGATTATCGCTCACTTGATGAAGGTCAGCGCGTTGAGTTTTCAGTTGAAGATGGTCCTAAAGGTCCGTCTGCAACAAATGTATTAGGTCTGTAATTATTCGCATTTATCATCGTTTAAGATGTCCGCATTGCCAGAGTTCACAATATCGCACCTCCGCGTTCGATATTACTAAAATGAACCCACATGGCGCTAAATGCATTTTCTGCAAGTCATCAATGATTATGTTGAAAACTGCATAATAACGGATATTTTGCCCTGATAATCATTAGGGCTTATCAGGTAATTGCCTGATATCAAAATTATTAGCACTGCTTAGGCAGTGCTTTTTTATTTTTAAATACCCATCTTAACGTTACTTATTCCCCCGATCGTCATCTCCCCCAGATGCTACAGTTTCTCGAAATAAATCGCCGCTTTAGTGAGAATCTTGCAAGATGTACAAGCCTGTTATTCTGATCGCCATGCTGCTGAGTGGTTGCGCGCTGAAACAATATCCGCAGTCTGCAAATGTGAGCGATGCCGAAGCGCAACCTACGACTGTGCAGCACTAAATCAGGAGATTGCTAAAAGCCAAAGTGTTAAGCAGCAGATCGATAAAACTGGCGAGTTTGACGCGCTGACTATACTCGGCTTCGTCGGGGATTTTGGTATTGGTAACGGCATTGCGAAAGCCAGTGCGAACAATAAGGCTGCAGCGCGTTTACAGCAGTTGGAAAATCTCAAGGCTATGCGTTGCGAGCATAACGCGACTTAATGATGACCGGACGGGAAATAATCAGCAGAAAAGGTGCGGTCATATAGCTGCAGTCAGTCTGTGCGAAAAATGGTATAACGTTGGCGCATCTGATTAATGGGCGGATAAGGATCCTTCATGGCAAATACACAATATCTTCTCTGGGTAATGATTGGCACCTTAACGCTGCTTTGTATCTTTATTGGTGTGGTAGTTGGCCGCGCCAAAACGCCGCGTATTGGAACGCTGGCATTCGCCGGTTTATTAGCCTTCTTCTTGCTGGCGATCTTTTTAATCACGCGCTAGTACGCAATGCCCCCTGAATGTCACAAATAGCGTCGCAGGGATATGTAAAAGGCTGCAGTGTGCAGCCTCAAGACAACGTCACAATGATTTACGCGCTGCCAGCAAAAACATCATCGGACGATCGCGTTCTTCCGCCAGCGCGGGATTCAGCGCAACCATCTCTTCGCTCGGACCCCATTCATCGAGATGCACGATCTCAAATCCTGCGCCGATCACTGCATTAATCCAGGTCGCCAGCTTGCGATGCTGCTTCTTCACGCCATCGGCAAACCAATTGCTGATGCGTTCGCCTTCCTGCTGATAGTGATTGACCGGCCAGCTGCGTTGCTGTTGCTCATCCACTATCCATTGCTGTTGTGCAGGCGCGGTGTAAATCGGATGTTCACAGGAAAACACCAGCGCGCCGCCCGGCGTGAGCGCCTCAAACAGGGTAGCGAAAAGTACGTCAATATTGGTGAGGTAGTGCAGCGCCAGCGAGCTGTAGGCGAGATCAAAGGATTCGGTTAGCTGCAGCGTTTCTAAATCGGCGCGCTGATAGCGAATCTGCGTTCCCTGCGTCATGGTCGCGGCCTGCGCCAGCATCTTCTCGGAAACGTCCAGTCCCAGCACGTCACGCGCGCCTTGCTGCTGCGCGTATCGGCAAAACCAGCCGTAGCCGCAGCCTAAATCGAGAACACGTTTGTCCTGCAGGTCTGGGAGTAATGCACGCAGTGCGGGCCATTCTGGCGCGCCGTCTAATCCCTTAACGGAACGTGGCAAAGTGGCGTAACCGGCAAAAAAGGTAGGATTGTCGTAAATATTCTGGCTCATACAGGCTCCTTTATATGATGCGCAAAGGAGTTTAGGCGTTTAGCGCGGAATGTAAAGTCGCGTAATTATCCCACAAATAACAGATGTACCAGACGAGCGAGTGATTCCAGTAGCAGCAAGCTACCAATGAAAATAACGATTAACACACCAATGAATTGCTTCCGTCCGCTCATGCTGTTCCCTCCGCTGGCTAAACCTTACCGGACTATACTTTATGCCGGGATCACTAAACTTCCAGTCAACCGGGGAAGATTACATGCTTTACCAAACGGTAAACACGCAAATGTGGCGAAAGATTTGGGTGGTTGGCGATCTGCATGGATGCCGCGCCCAACTCGATGCGCAACTGCAGAAGCGAGATTTCGATAAGCAGCAGGATTTGTTGCTGTCGGTGGGCGATTTAATCGATCGCGGGCCGGACAGTCCTGGCTGTTTAGCGCTGATGCAGGAACCCTGGTTTCGCTGCGTGCGCGGCAACCACGAACAGATGGCGCTCGCTGCGCTGGATGGTCGCGACCAAACCTTGTGGATGATGAACGGCGGCGAGTGGTTTTGGCAGCTGAAGGGCGCAAAATTAATTGCTGCGCGCCATGCGTTAAGACGCTGCGCTGAGTTACCGTTGATCCTGCATCTGGATTTCGGCAATCGCGTAGTAGTGATTGCCCACGCCGATTATCCTGCCAGCCATTATGCATTGGGGCAGGATGTTGACTGGCAACAAGTGGTGTGGAGTCGCGATCGGCTGGGACGCCATCAACGTGGCAGTTCAGCCCACATCGATGGCGCCAGTGATTTCTACTTTGGCCACACGCCGTTAGAACAACCGCTCAATGTGGCGAATCAGCATTACATCGATACCGGCGCAGTATTCGGTAATCATCTCACTCTGGTGCAATTGCAGTAACGCTTAACGGAACAGACGCCCGTCACGCACCAGTTCACGCGGATAACTGTTTTTAATGCGATTACCCACTTTCTTCGCCAATCCCAGCGGCTGTTGCTGATAAGTGACGATCACTTCATCCCGATTGGGCAAGGTTTCCGGATGGATATCCTGACCGCGATACCAGGTTTCCGCTTCCGCATCGGTGAGTTCGAAATCCAGCGCGCTGCCTGGCTGCGTCAGCGCCACGACCGCTTCGTGCTGCCAGCGATAGCCTTTCGGGAAGGTTTCTGCCAGCTTAAGGCCGATGCGCGAGAAGCGCACTTTGCCCAGCCAACTCTCCAGCGCCGCCGGGAACAGCCACAGCTCTTTATCGCGCTGCCACAGCGTGTGGTTCTCATCCCACTGCAAGCCGACTTTTGCCGCCGCCTGCTGCACTTCGGCGCTCAACTTGCGGCTGGCCGGCGAGAAGGGCAGTTTGCCGACTTTATAGGTTGGCGTGGGCAATGCCGGAATGCTGGCGGTTTTACGCAGACGCGCGACGAAGAAACCTTCGCTATCGAAAATCTGCGGGAACACATGCAGGAAACCTTCGGCGGTTAACGCCTGATCGGCACCGGCGAAGAGGCCGTTCAGCGGCACGATGTCAACCGCATCGGGATAACGCTGTTGCAACCAGTGAATCACCTGCTGATTCTCGATCTGATTCAGTGTGCAGGTGGAGTAAATCAGCGTGCCGCCGGGCTGCAAGGCATGGAAAGCGCTGTCGAGCAAATCGCGTTGGGTCTCAGCGATCGCTTCGGTGCTGGCCAGCGTCCAGTTACGCAGCGCGTCGGCATCTTTACGCACTACGCCTTCGCCAGAGCAGGGCGCATCAAGCAGAATGGCATCGAAACGTTCCGGCAGCGCGGCACCAAACACGCGGCCATCAAAATGCGTCAGCGCCACATTGCTGACACCGCAGCGGCTGATATTTGCATGCAGCACTTTAACGCGGCTGGCCGAGTATTCGTTCGCCAGAATAGCGCCTTCATTGCGCATCAGCGCGGCCATCTGCGTGGTTTTTGAACCCGGCGCGGCAGCCACATCCATCACCTGACGTGCCTCGGGAGCGGCATCAAACAGCGCGGTGACCGGCAGCATTGAGCTGGCTTCCTGAATATAAAACAGTCCGCTCAGGTGTTCCGCTACGCTACCGAGCGGCAACGATTCGTCGTCACGCTCAATCCAGAACCCTTCAGCGCACCACGGAATGGGCGATAAGCGCCAGCCATAATCGGCGGTGCGGGCGAGGAAATCTTCCACGCTAATTTTTAAGGTGTTAACGCGTAAGCTGCGACGCAGTGGTTGCTGGCTAATAGCGAGGAAGCGTTGCAGTTCGGCGTCGTCAGCAAGGCTGGCGCGCATCAGCGCGAGGAAATCTTCGGGAAAGCGATCGGACACGGGCATCTACCGGGAAACGAAAAGAGCGCGAAGTGTAACACGCGAAAAAGAATCGGGCAGCCAGGCTGCCCGATTTGCTTAAGGTTGATGAGGGTCCGGAATTGCGGTGCCCCAGTCGCGCCACGCTTTCGGCGCTTCATCCTGTAGCAGGAAGTGTTTGTTGGCGCCGGCCTGCGGTGCTAATGGCACCGTCGGCGGCGTGGCAAATTGAACGCCGCCGCGAATGAACTGTTGGAAGGTGCCGGTTTTCAACACGCCGCCAATCAGACCAAAATCGAAGTTATAGCCGGAAGCCAGCCAGAACACCGAGTTGTTACGCACCAGATGTTGATACTTCTTACTGATGCGTAGCGCTATCTGCACGCGATCCGCCATATTGCCCAGCGACGTTCCGGTGACCGTGCCCACTTCTACGCCACGGAACAGCACTGGCGTGCCCACCGACAACGATCCGGCGTCAGCGGCATCGACATAAATCGTCAGGCCGTTCAGGTAGCGTGAATCGGTGATGGTGCTTTCCTGCAGTTCGAATGTGCGCGCAGGCGCACCTTTGCCCGGATCGACGTTGAGATAAGGCTGCAACAGCGTTTCGATATGATTCACGCCCGCAGCAGAAATTTCCGGCGATACCACCGAGAAGCGACTGCCAATGCGCGCGAAGTCCTGCACGTATTCCGGATAAAGCACCGCTTTGGCGACAACCTGGTTGTTATCCGAACTCAGCGCCAGTGATTCAACCTGACCAATATTAATGCCGAGATAGCGAATCGGCATTCCCGCCGCCAGTTTGCTGGCATCATAGGTGTGCAGCGAGATCTGGCTGCCAACTGCACGCGCGGCGGTTTCTGAGGCGTAGAGCACACGCTTAACGCCTTTCGCCGCCTGCGCGCCGGTCAGATTATCAAAGCTGATGGCACCTTTTAGCGCACGGTTGAGCGGAGACGCTTGTACGGTCAAGCCGCTGCCGTTGAGTTGCACTTTGGCGCCGCCTTCGGCCCAGAACACGCTCTCACTGGTGAGCAGCTTGCGATATTGCGGCTGAATGTGAATCGAAATTTCAAACGCATCCGCGCGCGGCACCACATCCACCACTTCACCGACCTGGAATTTGCGGTACAGCAGCACCGAACCGGCCTGCACATCTGGCAAGCTGTTGGCGGTGAGTTTCAGCGTGGTTGGCGGCTGTTCCCCCACAATGCCTTCCTGGGCACGTTCCGCATCGGCATATAAAGTATAACGACTGGATGGATTGCCTTTCGCGCCGGGAATCAGGCGAATGCCGCCATCCACCCATTCGCGTGCGCTGGCGCCCAGCACCTGCATACCGTCGAGGCCAAACTTCACGTCGAGGCGGCTATTCACCACAAACTTGCTGTCGGCGTGCACCAGATTACGGTGCTCTGGGTTGATAGCTGCGACAAAGCTGATGCCATTTTCATCCAGCGTGCGTGAAATCACCTGGCCGATTTTCATGCCATACAGCATCACCGGCTGGCCGGCATCGATGCCGTAGGTTTCCGGCGCGCTGAGTTTTACCGTCAGCACGTCCGGTTTTTGTAGCAGGGTTTCGCTAGCCGGCAACACGGTGAAGTGATCCTGCGGCTCGCCTTCGCCTGGCACCAGCTCAAAGGTATTACCGGTTAACAGGCTGCTGAGATTGGTGTCGGTCAGGCTGATCTTCGGCGTGCGCATCTCAATGCGCGTACCGCTGCGCATTAAACCGGTTACTGAAGGATCGACCGTTAACTCGCCGGTGACTTTGCCGCCATCCAGCAGGTTGAGTTTGGTTAAGGTGCCGACTTCCAGTCCCTGATACATCAGCGGCGTGCTATCGGCTTTCAGGTTATCGCCGCTCGGCAAATCCAGTTTCACTTGCACGCCGCGCTGACTGCGCGCCAGATCCGGATAGAGCTGGTAATTGGCATCCACCTGCGCTTGCTCACCGTCATTAGGCGAATCGAAGGCAATCGCACCGTTCACCAACGCGGCCAGGCTTTCCAGCTTCACTTTGGCCCCGCTCAGGCTGACATCCGCATCAATGCCGGAGACATTCCAAAAGCGGCTCTGCTTTTTCACCAGATTGATAAAGCGGCGTTCAATCAGCACATCAATGGTGACGCCATCGGTGCTGTTGTTCAGGCTGTAATCGTAGACGCGACCCACCGGAATTTTGCGGTAGTAGACCAGCGAACCGGTGTTAAGCGAGCCGAGATCCGGTGCACGCAGATGGATCAATAGCTCGCCGGTATTGACGCGATATTTCGGCTGAGTATCGAGCGCGGTGAAGTGATCGCTCTCTTTACCTTTGCCCGGCATCATGCCGATGTAGTTACCGCCGACCAGCGCATCAAGCCCGGAGACGCCCGCCAGCGAGGCTTTCGGCGTCACCAGCCAGAATTGGGTGTCTTCACGCAGTGCATCGCGCATGTCGCTTTTGATGCTGGCCTTAATCTGGATGCTGCGATAGTCATCACTCAGCACAATGCCTTGCACCGTGCCCACTTCCACGCCCTGATAGCGAATAGGCGTGCGGCCTGGCACAATCCCGTCGGCGGTCTGGAAGTTAATGGTGATCGTCGTACCGCGCTCCTGATAATTGGTCCACAGCAGCCAGCCAGCAATCAGCAAGGCGATGATGGGCAATAACCAGAACGGCGAAATCTTGCGCTTGTTGCGCAGATTGGCACTAGTCGGTGTAGTCGGCGTTTCCTGTTGCATGTGCATCCCAGATCAGGCGGCTATCAAGCCACTCTACAGCCATAATGGTCAGAACAACGGCGGCACCAAAATAGAAGGCGGCCGGTCCCATAGTAAAAGCCAGTAGCTGATCACGATTGACCAGCGACATGGTTACAGCAATCACGAACAGATCCAGCATCGACCAGCGGCCCACCCAGGAGACGGCGCGCAGCAGGCGAATGCGGGTTTTCAAACCCTGTTCGCATTTGAAATGAATGCTGATCAGTAAGGTCAGCATCACTAACACTTTGGTGAAGGGCACCAGAATACTGGCGATAAACACCACGGCGGCGACCGGAATATTGCCCGATGCCAATCCCAGAATGCCGGAGAAAATGGTGTCTTCACGGCGTGCGCCGTTCACGTACACCACCGAAATCGGCAGCAAATTGGCGGGGATCAGCAGCACAATTGAGGCAATCAGCGCTGACCAGGATTTCTGCAAACTGTGGCGGCGGCGATAGTCGAGCGGCGTGTGGCAACGCGTGCAGCGCCCACGCTCATCAGCTACACCGGTTTGATGGCAGTTAAGGCACACCTGCCACTCTTCGGGCGGAGAAGTGGGCATCGCTTGCGGATAATACTGTTCCCACAGCTGTTCTACGTTGAGGTGAATCAGCGTCAGCAGGCTGAGCACCGTCAACGCAATATAAGCCACTAAACCGTAGCCCACTTCCAACGAGGCGTAATCTTGCACCTTGATTGAGGCCACCGCCACGCCGACCAGATAGATATCCAGCATCACCCACTCTTTGAGCTTATCCATCATCAGCAGGACCGGGCGCAGGTTCATACCCAGCGCGTTGCCCAGCCAAAGATAGAGGATGCCAACGACCAGCGTAACCGGCGCGCCAATGGTGCAAAACGCCACCATCGAAGCGGTGAGGATGTTGCCTTGCTGCGCCATCTGAATCACGCCCTCCACCAGGCTGGCGTTAATGCGCATGCCAAGCAGGCGAATATCCACCAACGGCAAGCTTAAGGCGAACGGCATCAGCACGATCATCACCACCGCCATAGCGGTGAGTCGCGTCATCGACCAGTCACGGCCGCTCTGAATTTGTGCATGGCAGCGAGGGCAATAGGCTGTCTGATGCGATTTCACATCCGGTAAGGAAAAAAGGGTATCGCATTGCGGACAACGCTGATAACGTGCGTGGGGCAACGCCTGGCTGATAGCGTGAATTTTCATAGGTGACGCAAGTGCCCATCGTTCGTTACGTTTACCGGCATGCTGAGTAGCGCAAATTTGCCTGCAATATTCGGTGGTACAAGAATACGCTTATCCACCGACTGCTAAGGGTATAGTAACTAACAGAATGATTCACCTTATGCGCCTGGATTATTAGTGCTTATTTTAACAACTGAGTGACAACAAGGTCACCACAGTGACGAGTTATGGTTGAACAATGAACAAAAAAGCTTTTTACGAGGATTTGAATCGCGATATCCGCGCTCTGTTGGCGGGCGAAACCTCGTTCCTGGCCGCGCTCGGTAATTGCAGCGCGCTGCTTTTTGAACGTCTGGAAGGCGTGAACTGGGCTGGATTCTATTTACTGACGGAACCGAACACGCTGGTGCTGGGCCCGTTCCAGGGCAAAATCGCTTGCGTACGTATTCCGGTTGGCAAAGGCGTGTGTGGTACTGCGGTGGCCGAGGACAAAGTGCAGTTGGTGGAAGACGTGCACGCGTTCCCGGGCCACATCGCCTGTGACGCCGCCAGCAACGCCGAAATCGTGATTCCTCTGAAAGTAAATGGCACCCTCGTGGGTGTTTTAGACATTGATAGTACGGTTTATTCTCGCTTCGATAGCGAGGATGAAGCGGGGCTGGTGGCCCTTACCGACGGGCTTTGTGAAGTGCTGGCGGGCAGCGACATCGTAAAATTTATTCAGCTGACGCACAGCTAATCGACTGGATCACATAGCATTTGGCGATGTTGTCATTATAATGTCGCCTGTTCATGCCTGCTCTGGTCGGCAAATCCGTTGTAATCAGGAAATTTCATGGAAAATCAACCTAAGTTGAATAGCAGTAAAGAAGTCATCGCCTTTTTGGCGGAACGTTTTCCGCAATGCTTTAGCGCCGAAGGCGAGGCGCGTCCGCTCAAAATCGGCATTTTTCAAGATCTGGTCGAGCGTGTTCAAGGCGAACTAAGCCTGAGCAAGACGCAACTGCGTTCTGCCTTACGTCTTTATACCTCTAGCTGGCGTTATCTTTATGGCATCAAAGCAGGTGCCATCCGTGTCGATCTCGATGGTAACGCCTGTGGCGTACTGGATGAGCAACACGTAGAACATGCGCGCAAGCAACTGGAAGAAGCTAAAGCACGCGTTCAGGCGCAGCGCGATCAGCAGAAAGCGAAGAAGCGTGAAGCCGGTGAAGAGACCGCTGAACGTCGTCCGCGCAAGCCTGCTCCGCGTAAAGCTGCTGAAGGTGATGCACCGCGTAAGCCACGCCCTCAGGCGCCGCGTGCGGCCGCTACTGAACGTGCCGCAGCGCCGCAGCCACCGCGTGCTAAACCTGTCACTGATACCTCAACGTTGCAGCCCGGCCAGAACATTAAAGTGACCGCAGGCAAAGGTGCAATGGACGCTACCATTCTGGAAATAACCAAAGATGGCGTTCGGGTTCAGCTCGCTTCCGGCATGGCTATGATTGTGCGCGCAGAACATTTGCAGTTCTGAAACGGAGGCTGACCCTGGCATGAACACTATTTTAAAGATCGGTATGATCGCGGGCCTGCTTTTAGCAGGCCCCACCTTTGGTGCAGATAATATTACCCGCGCCGACCAGATTCCCCAGCTACACGAAGATCCACAGCATCCCACCGTCAGCGAACGCGTTACCTCGCGTTTTACCCGCTCTCACTATCGCCAGTTCGATTTGAATCAGGATTTTTCCGCGAAAATTTTTGATCGCTACCTGAATCTGCTCGACTACAGCCACAACGTGCTGCTGGCATCGGATGTCGCGCAATTCGCCGATAAGAAAACCACCGTCGGTGATGAGTTCCGCAGCGGTAAGCTGGATGTGTTCTACGATCTCTACAATCTGGCGCAGAAACGTCGCTTTGAGCGCTATCAATATGCGCTGAGCGCGCTGAACCGCCCAATGAATTTCACCGGCAATGACACCATTGACATTGACCGGGCAAAATCGCCATGGCCGAAGAGCGTTGATGAGCTCAACGCGCTGTGGGATGCCAAAGTTAAATATGACGAACTGAGCCTGAAACTGGCCGGTAAAGATGAGAAAGAGATTCGCGAAACGCTGACTAAGCGTTACAACTTTGCCATCCGTCGTCTGGCGCAAAGCAACAGTGAAGATGTGTTCCAGCTGGCGATGACTGCGTTCGCGCATGAAATCGATCCGCACACTAACTATCTTTCACCGCGCAACACCGAGCAGTTCAATACCGAAATGAGCCTGTCGCTGGAAGGTATTGGCGCAGTGCTGCAGATGGATGACGATTACACGGTGATCAACTCGATGGTCGCGGGTGGTCCGGCGGCGAAGAGTAAAGCGATCAGCGTCGGCGACCGCATTGTCGGTGTCGCTCAGCCGGGCAAGCCAATGGAAGATGTGATTGGCTGGCGTCTGGATGATGTGGTTTCAAAAATCAAAGGACCGAAAGGCAGCAAAGTACGTCTGGAAATCCTGCCAGCCGGTAAGGGCACGAAAACCCGCACCGTCACACTGACGCGTGAAAAAATCCGTCTGGAAGATCGCGCCGTGAAAGGGACCGTGCATAACGTTGGTAAAGAGAAAGTCGGTGTGCTCGACATTCCTGGCTTCTACGTTGGCCTGACTGACGATGTGAAGGTGCAGCTGCAGAAATTGCAGAAGCAGAACGTCGACAGCGTGGTGATCGATCTGCGTACCAACGGCGGTGGTGCCCTGACCGAAGCCGTTTCACTCTCTGGCCTGTTTATTCCTAGCGGCCCGGTGGTGCAGGTGCGTGATAACAATGGACGCGTGCGCGAAGACAGCGATAACGACGGCATAGTCTATTACAAAGGTCCGCTGGTGGTGCTGGTCGATCGCTTCAGTGCTTCGGCGTCTGAAATCTTCGCTGCGGCGATGCAGGATTACGGTCGTGCGCTGATTGTCGGTGAACCGACCTTCGGTAAAGGCACCGTGCAGCAGTATCGTTCTCTGAACCGCATTTACGATCAGATGCTGCGTCCCGAGTGGCCAGCGCTGGGTTCCGTACAGTACACCATTCAGAAGTTCTACCGTATCAACGGCGGAAGTACTCAGCGTAAAGGCGTAACGCCGGATCTGCTGATGCCAACCGGCGTCGAAGCGGCAGAAACCGGAGAGAAGTTCGAGGACAACGCGTTGCCTTGGGACAGCGTGAATGCGGCAAGCTACACCAAGACCGGCGATATCGCGCCGCTGGTACCGCAGCTGACCAAAGAGCACGCCGATCGCATCGCCAAAGATCGCGAGTTCCAGTACATCATGAAAGATATTGCGCGTTTCGATGCGATGAAAGACAAGCGTAATATCGTGTCGCTCAATCTTGCTCAGCGTGAGAAAGAGAACCGCGAAGATGATGCACTGCGTCTGGAACGTATCAACGCACGCTATCAGGCGGAAGGCAAAGCGCCGCTGAAGAGCATCGAAGATCTACCGAAAGACTATAAAGAGCCCGATCCGTATCTGGATGAAACGGTGAAAATCGCTAACGACATGGCGCAGCTGGAAAAATCTCAGCCTGCAGCCGAAAGCGCGAAATAACCGTCTGGCCTATGAAACAGCACCGCTTCGGCGGTGCTTTTTTTTAGGCTAAAATCGTTATTAAGCGCGGCTGATGCACTGAAGTGCGCACTTCACTTCCTAATGTAAAGTTATGTCTTTTTAGGCACTTAAAGATTAAGGTTGCTTGAAATGCGCGGCGATGACCATAGGATAGATATCCGCGCATATGCGCGTGCACAACTGAGGAAGATTAACGTTTATGATGCGTATTGCTCTTTTCCTGCTCACCAACCTGGCGGTGATGTTGGTATTCGGACTGATTTTGAGTCTGACAGGAATCCAGTCAAGCAGTGTTCAGGGTCTGATGATTATGGCAGGTCTGTTTGGCTTTGGCGGTGCGTTTGTTTCACTGCTGATGTCCAAATGGATGGCGTTACGATCCGTTGGCGGTGAGGTCATTGAACAACCGCGTAATGAGACGGAACGCTGGCTGATGGAAACCGTCGGCCGCCAGGCACAACAGGCTGGCATTGCAATGCCGCAGGTGGCGATTTATCACGCGCCCGACATTAACGCCTTTGCGACAGGTGCGCGCCGTGACGCGTCGCTGGTCGCTGTTTCCACTGGCTTGTTGCAAAACATGAGCCGCGATGAAGCGGAAGCGGTGCTGGCGCACGAAATCTCCCACATCGCTAACGGTGACATGATCACCATGACGCTGATTCAGGGTGTGGTGAACACCTTTGTTATTTTCATCTCGCGTATTCTGGCGCAGATTGCTTCCGGCTTCCTGTCGGGTAACCGCGACGGTGAAGAGAGCAGCAACGGAAATCCGATGGTCTATTTTGCCGTCTCGATGGTGTTGGAACTGCTGTTCGGCTTCCTCGCTAGCATCATTACCATGTGGTTCTCACGTCACCGTGAATTCCACGCCGATGCGGGTTCCGCCAAACTGGTGGGTCGCGAGAAGATGATTGCCGCGCTGCAACGTCTGAAAACCAGCTACGAGCCGCAGGAGCCAGGCAGCATGATGGCATTCTGTATCAACGGTAAAAACAAATCGTTGAGCGAGCTGTTCATGTCGCACCCGCCGCTCGATAAACGTATCGAAGCGCTGCGCAGCGGTGAATACCTGAAGTAGTCATTGTCGACATACCAAGAACAAGGGCGCCAGATGGCGCCCTTGTTGTTTTTCAGGATTCGACAGTCTGCCGTGCCTGCGTCATACGCGCCAGGCTCACCACGGCGGCGACGCTGGCAAAGCTGCCCGCCAATAGCAGTGACGCGTGCGTGCCGCTATCGTTGAACAGATTAAACATCAGCGCCACCAGCGCCGCGCCGCTGCTTTGTCCTACCAGACGCGCGGTGCCGAGCATGCCGCTGGCGCCACCGCTGCGATTACGCGGTGCTGCGGTGATGATGGTGTGATTGTTAGGTGACTGGAACAGGCCAAAACCGGCACCGCACAGCATCATGCGCCAGATGATATCCCCATCCGTTGGCTGAGTCGGCAACAGCGCCAGCAGGAACAGGCCGGCAGCGAACATCGCTAATCCCAATCCGCCCAATAATCCGGCATGGAATTTCTCTATCAGTCGACCCGCAATCGGCGCCATCACCATGGTTGCCAGCGGCCACGGCGTGAGCAGCAAACCGGTTGCTACTTCATCACGACCCAACACGTTTTGCAGGAAGAACGGCAGCGCCACCATCGCCAGCATCTGCGCGCAGAATGAGCAAATTGAGGTGCCAATCGAGAGCGAAAAGATCGGAATGCGCAGCAAATCCACCGGCAACAATGGCACCGGCATCGTCAGTTCGCGACGGACAAACACGATGCCCACCAACACTAATGCCACCAACTCGGCCACAATCAACCAGCCGTTTTGCCCTTGCGAGAAGCCGCTCAGTGCTGTAATCAGCAGGCCAAAGAACAGGGCATTCATTACGGCGCTGGGCACGTCGAATTTCTGTTGTTTGGCTTTCTGCGGGTTATCCGGCAGGAAACGCAACGCCAGCCATAACGCAACGATGCCAAGTGGAATGTTGATCAGGAACAGCCATTTCCAACTGGCGACGGAAAGAATCGCTGCCGCCACAGTGGGGCCAGCCGCACTCGACACCGCAACGATCAGCGAGTTGATCGCCATACCGCGTCCGAGAAATCGCTGCGGATAGATGATGCGGATTAAAGCCGTGTTGACGCTCATCAGCGCTGCGCCACCAAAGCCTTGCAGCACGCGGGCCACGGTTAGCGTGTTCAGTGATGAGGAGAGGGCGCAAAACAGCGAGGTGGCGATAAACAGCGCAAGTCCAACCTGATAGACGCGGCGGTAGCCAAGCATATCGCCAAGAAACGATAGCGACAGCAGCGAGATAACGATAGCGATTTGATAGGCGTTAACAATCCAGATCGATTCGGCTGGACTGGCATTCAGTTCACGGGCAATGGTCGGCAAAGCCACGTTGGCGATAGCCCCATCCAGCACCGCCATCATGATACCGAGTGCAATGGTAATGATCGCGCCATAGCGCTGTGGAATGGGCAATCCATCCTGAGCAACAGTAGAAGGCATAAGTTAGGTAAGTAAAGGAAGTGAATATCATCATGCTAATCAATTCGCTGCCGAAAAGCACCGCATTCATTGACATAAAATTACGTGTGGATGTGTCACTTAGCGTCAATCGTTGCCGCCATCAGGTTGAAACGCATATACTGGCGCTTCTGTTCCGTTTTTTTTGAAACACTGTCAAAAAAGGATACGCGCCATGGCGAGCAGCGATAACGATAAACAGCCGGACTCGGTTTCATCGGTGATGAAAGTGTTTGGCATTCTGCAGGCGCTGGGCGAAGAGCGCGATCACGGAATCACCGAATTGTCCCAACGCGTGATGATGTCGAAAAGCACCGTCTATCGCTTTTTACAGACCATGAAATCGCTTGGTTATGTGGCGCAGGAAGGGGAAAGTGAGAAATACTCGCTGACGCTTAAGCTGTTTGAGCTCGGGGCCAAAGCGTTACAGAACGTCGATCTGATTCGTAGCGCCGATATTGAGATGCGTGAGCTGTCACGTCTGACCAAAGAAACCATTCACCTCGGTGCGCTGGAAGAAGACAGCATCGTCTATATCCATAAAATCGATTCATTGTATAACCTGCGCATGTATTCGCGCATCGGCCGCCGCAATCCATTGCACACCACCGCAATTGGTAAAGTGTTACTGGCATGGCGCGATCGCGCTGAAGTACAGGAGATCCTCAGCGAAGTGGAGTTCCGCCGCAGCACTGCCAAAACCATTGTCACTGCAGAAGCGCTGCTGGCGGTGCTGGATCAGGTGAAAGAGCAGGGATTTGGCGAAGATAATGAAGAGCAGGAAGAGGGCTTACGCTGTATCGCGGTGCCGGTGTTTGACCGCTTTGGTGTGGTGATTGCGGGATTGAGCATCTCTTTCCCCACCATTCGTTTTTCAGAAGAAGCCAAAAATGAGTATGTGGCGATGCTGCACCGTGCGGCGCGCAATCTGTCTGAACAAATGGGCTATCACGACTATCCGTTCTGAAATGAAAACGGGCTGTTTCCAGCCCGTTTCAACGTTTAATTGTCGACCACTTCGCCATTTTTCTTCAGCAGTGGGCAATCCGTTACGCCGACGATACCGCTGTCTGTGTGCAGATACTGTGCTGTAATCATGCCGCGTGCGGTCAAATAACTGCATTGCAGTCCCAATCCCGCCGCATTCTTATTGCTGCCGGTGAGTACGCCATAGCCGGTTAGCAGCATCGCCAACCAAATTAGTGCCACCAGCATAATCGTCCGAATAAGTAGTTTCATCTTTTCTCCTTGTGATACACAACGCAGCGCGTCCAACATGGCTGCGAATCTACTGTAGCAGCATGCCTCGCTTTCGCTATCGAATCGATCAGAGATAACTGAAAGAGGTCTTGCGGGATAATCTGCTTTCCGTCGCTACCCATTATCTTTTGCCCCGGCAACGAGTAGAATCAGCGGCGGAGTAGAGGTTTGATTTTTGACTACAGAGGCAGTTATGAACGAATTAGCCGCAAACACCAGCCCGCTGTTCAACTATGGCGTTCTGGCCATCATCATTCTTGTGGCCTTTATTGTCTGGTTCTTTGTTAACCGGGCTAGCGTGCGTGCCAGTGAGCAGATCCGTTTGCTGGAAGCCGTTATCGAAGAGCAAAAGAAACAGAATGTGCTACTGCGTCGTCTGGTTGACGCACAGCCATCCACAGCAAAACCACTAGCGGATGAAGACGCGGATGAAAAACGCGATTTTATTCGGATGATCCCGGAACGTTAAGGCGTTGGAAGGGGTGAAATAATCGCCGACAGGGCAACCGGCTGCGCACTGAAATGGTGCGTGGCGGGATAATGCCATTTAGTGAATTCGCTTCCTGAATCAAGTATGAATAGCGATGATCTCTGCCAGAAAGAATTTCAACTAAGATTAATCCTAAGGAGTTTTTGTTAAATCAAGCTCATCAATGTTTTTTTTAACATTTAATTGTTGGGTTGATAGTTAAAATTGAGATAAATGCCACCTAATGTTAATGCGTTTATATGGGGCGCATATTATTGGTTTCTCCTGATTTTGGTGCAAAGCAATTAATAACTTATACCTGAGAAAACTATTTGTACAAGATTTGAACGGCGCGCAGTTGTTGTGTGGCTGGCGAACTTTTTAGTGGAATATTTTATTGATGCCATATTAGTGCAATATTTATGTCGTACTTTTTACCCCTTTAAAATGTACCTGTTTAGACATTACCGCTGCGCTTGACTAAGTGAGGATTAGGCGCTAACTATACTGACTGATAACCCTTTTTTGCGCACCTTACGGGTTGGGTGTCAATATGTTGATTGATGAAGTGCAGCGGCAATTAACTAATTATGTGCGTCACGTCGATCACCGTTTAAAAATGGCTTGCCATTAATTTACGGATATGTGATAACAAATCGTGGGTCAAACGAGGTACAGTTCTGTTTATGTATGGCATCTTCAGTAAAGAAGTTACGAGTAAAGACGTTGACGTTGAATACCGCTTCCTTGCCGAACCTTAAATTAGTGCCTCATTCAGTAATGTCTCTGGTTTATCTGTAAGTCTGCCTGCGGGCAATATAATCATTGAAAGGAAATTTGCGAAATGGCAAAGATTAAAGGTCAAGTTAAGTGGTTCAACGAGTCTAAAGGTTTTGGTTTTATTACTCCTGCTGATGGTAGCAAAGATGTGTTCGTACACTTCTCTGCAATCCAGGGCAATGGTTTTAAAACTCTGGCCGAAGGCCAAAGCGTTGAGTTCGAAATCCAGGACGGCCAGAAAGGTCCTGCTGCGGTCAACGTTACCCCAATCTGATTTCGCCCTCAGGCTCGGTGCCATGCACCACTGAAACGAATCCTAAAGCCCCGTTCACTGAACGGGGCTTTTTCTTTTATCCTTTCTGTAGCCAGATGATCAGGGTAAACTGCGCCGCGAATTGCTAACCCGGAGTTATCTATGTCTTTGATTTGTCCACTTTGTCATCAGCCTTTATTGCAGCAGGCGAATAGCTTCCGCTGTGATGCTGGGCATCAATTTGATCAGGCCAAAGAAGGGTACGTCAATTTGCTGCCGGTGCAGCACAAAGGTTCGCGCGAACCGGGCGATAGCGCTGAGATGCTGCAGGCACGGCGTGCCTTCCTCGATGCTGGATATTATCAGCCGTTGCGCGCGGGTGTTGCCGAAATCCTTGCGCAGCACCTGAGTAATCAAAATTCGCAGCTATTAGATATCGGCTGCGGAGAAGGCTATTACACCGCAGCAATGGCCGATGCGTTGCCGCAGGCACAACTCTTTGGTCTGGATGTCGCAAAAGCAGCGATTCGCATGGCCGCTAAACGCTATCGCACGGTGAAATTCTGCGTGGCCTCCAGCCAGCGTTTGCCTTTTGCCGATGCTTCTCTGGATGGCGTAGTGCGCATTTATGCGCCCTGTAATGAAGAGGAGCTGAGTCGTGTGATTAAAGCGGGTGGCTACCTGCTAGCGGTGACGCCGGGACCGCATCATTTGCAGCAGTTCAAGGCGCTGATTTATCGCGAAGTGCAGTTGCATGCGGCGGAAGAAAAGCTATATGCCGGTTTTAAGCAGATCGATCAGCAAAACCTGAATTACAGCATGACGTTGAGCGGAAGTGAGGCGGTGAGCTTATTGCAGATGACGCCATTTGCCTGGCGTGCGCGCGAAGAGGTGTGGCAGGACCTTGCGGCATCCAGCGAGTTTACCTGTGATGCCGACTTCATGCTGACGTTGTGGCAGCGCGATTAACGCGCTTCCACCAGCGTATTGTAGATACGTTCCAGATCATCAAGCTGTTTGACGGCAATCAGCAGGCGACGCTGCTCCAGTTGCATCACCAGAATGCCGTCTTCCGACAGGTTCATGCTCTGAATGCGAGCGTAATCGATCCACACGCTGCCAAAAAACAGTCCATTCTCCTTCATCAGCAGCTTCGGGCTACGCACCCAGAATAGCCAAATCGCCATAAAGCACAGCACCATCAGCAAATTGGTGGTGAGTTGCGTGCCATGTTTATCAATGTTGTTCCACAGAAGAATGAGCAGCAGCACCACGAAAATGGCGCTATCGATCTTATGGCGACGACGCAGCGCGACGCGCAGTTTGGTCGGGCCGTTGCGGCGCGGCAGGATCGCTTCATCATAGATAGCGAAAAGAATGAAGCCTGCAATCAGCAGGGCGATCAGCGCGTCAGTCAGTGACATAAAATACTCTTCCTCAATCGAAATTACCTCAACGTGGGCGCTCAGGTAATGCCGCTCAAAAATAGCCGGGAGCGTGGCTCCCGGCTGGCTGATTACAGACCGAGCAGGCCGATCCAGTAACCGAAGATACCGAGGGCGAAAAAGCCGACGATAATCCACAACGCATTCACTTTACGACGCAGCAGCCACATACAGCCAAAGGTTAGCAGCAGTGGAATCAGGCCAGGCATCAGCTGATCGAGAATCGATTGCACCGTGGTAACCGTGGTTTTACCGGTCTGGTCGGTGATGCGCGACACCACCAGCGGCACATTCACATGCGTCCACTTGTTAACCAAGGCCCCCATAACAAAGAGGCCGAGAATCGACGCGCCCTCCGTGAGTTTCTGCAGGAAACCGCCGCCCATATCACTGACGATATCCACACCTTTACGGTAGCCGTACGCCACGCCGTAATAACGCGTTAACAGACGAACCGCGTTAAACAGGATGAAGAACAGCAATGGACCCAGCAAGCTGCCGCTCATGGCGATACCGGCACCCAGCGCAGCAAACACCGGACGCACGGTACCCCAGAAGATCGGGTCACCGACGCCAGCCAGCGGCCCCATCAGACCTACTTTGATGCCGTTAATCGCCGCATCATCAATCGGCGCACCGTTGGCACGCTGCTCTTCCATCGCCATGGTAACGCCCAGCACCGGCGCTGCAACGTAAGGATGGGTGTTGAAGAACTCGAGGTGACGTTTAATCGCCTGTTTACGATCGTCGTTATTTTCTGGGTAGAGGCGACGAATCACCGGCACCATTGAGTAGCAAAAACCCAGCGCCTGCATACGTTCAAAGTTCCACGAACCCTGAAACAGATTAGAGCGCAGGAACACACCACGGACATCGCCGGGGGTGAGTTTCTTTGGAGTGTTAGTTGTATCAACCATGATTTCACCTGTTCCTAGTCGAGTTCGTTATCGAGGTCATTGTTTGCAGGACCGGCATTTGCAGCACCTGCAACGCGGTTATATTTCGGTGCCAGCTGGATATACAGCACCGCCATCACCACGCCAATCACGCCAAGCGCAACCAGGTTGAAGTTGGTGAAGGCTGCAGTAACGAAGCCAAGGTAGAAGAACGGCATCAGGTAGCCCGCGCGCATCATGTTGATGACCATCGCGTAACCGACTACCACGATCATGCCGCCGGCGATGTTCAGGCCGTTGGTGACCACTTCTGGAATCGAGTTCAGCAGTTCCTGAACCACGTGCGTACCGACAGAAATCGCCACGATCAAGGCGGGGATGGCAATACGCATCGCCTGCAATACCAGCGCAGAAACGTGGATCCAGCTAATCGCATTCAGATTACCTTTCTCGGCTGCCTTATCGGCGGCGTGCTGGAAGGCGACAGCGCGATACCGGCACCGACGCTTTGACCACCAGCGATAACCAAAATGGTTGAGATAATCGAAGCCAGCGCCGCATCTGGTGCAACAGCCGCACCAATGTTCATCCAGCCCAGTGCAATCATCTCCAGCGTACCGCCGATGATGATACCGGTTTTCATATCACCGAGGACTGCACCAATTAAGGTACAAGCCACCAGCGGACGGTGGAACTGGAACTCATCAAGAATCGATCCCATTCCGGCGATACAGGCCACAATAAATATCAAAATGATTTGTAGCGTGGTTATCTCCATTGCATTTCTCCTCTGCAAGGTCTCTAAAATTCGCCCACATGTGCAGGCAAAAGGGCGAACTACGGATTGACCTTGGCGATCAGGTCCATCATTTTCAGTCGCTGATCGCTGGAGACTTTACGTACTTCCAGTTCGATACCGCGTTCATTAAGTTTGCGGAATGCCGTGATATCTTTTTCATCCACCGATACCGCGTTGTTCACCTGCGTTTTGCCCTGACGGAACGCCATGCCACCAATATTGACCGACTTAATGTCCACGCCTTGCTCAACAATCCTCACTACATCCGTGGGATTGGTGAACAGCAGCATCACTTTATCCTGGCCATATTTCGGGTTGTTCCACACGCGAACCATCTTGTCGACATCCACCACATGCGCGGTGACGCCCGGCGGGGCCACCTGCGTCAGCAGGGTTTTGCGCACATGATCGTTGGCCACTTCATCAGACACTACGATAATGCGACTAACGTTGGTCTCTTTGGTCCAGCGCGTGGCCACTTGCCCGTGAATCAAGCGGTCATCAATACGCGCCAGGCCGATTTTCATGTGATCGCCAGGTGCCATCGGTTTTTGCGGCTGAGCGGGCGCTTTCGCTGCAACCGGAGCCGGTGCCGCTGCGGCTTGCGCAGGCGTTTCAGTCTTGAGGGCTTTAACACCTTCACGACCGGCTTCTACCGCGATGTGAATCAGTTCTTCCAGCGATGGATTGTCATCGCGTCCCATCAGGGTTTCCACCAGCATCGGAATGTTGACGCCGGCGATGACATCATAGCCATCCTTGTCCACCACAATGCGGCTGGCCGCATTAAATGGACTGCCACCCCAGGTATCGACCAGGAACAACACGCCCTTTGACGTGTCGAGATCTGCCAGCCGTGCCTGATACTTTTCGATTAGCGTTTCTGCATTTTCGCCGGGAACGAAATCAATCCATCCGACATTTTCCTGCTCACCCAACAGCATCTCTGCTGTTTTAAGCAACTGTTCTGCCGCCCAGCCATGTGTACCAATTACAATAGCAATGGTCACTTGCTACCTCCGTTCGCGTGAGAGATTCTCTGGCATTGCCGGGAATCATTGAAAATTACCGTTAGTGTTTCAGGTGGATCGTTAATGATGTGATTGAGAAAGAGCATCAATAAATAAAACGAAACAATCCGCTGCACAGCGATAAGGTCGCGATTTATTTTAGTGATCGAAAAAATAAATTATGTGATGTTTGTCAGCTATTTCGAGCGTAACGGCGCTAATGTGCACTTTTGTTCGTTATTCATGCGTTCACGTAGATATTTGTAAATGTAATAAATTTTTTTGACGTCGTTGATGTAACTGATACATTAGCGTTCTGTTTTTTATTCAGGAGTACCGGGCTTCAGCTCACCTTTATGGACCGTCACCGACGTCGCTCAACATGTTCTCAGCGCTATTCCGCGCCTGCTTTTACGCTCTTCAGCGCTATCACCAACTGTAACGATCCCTCGTCTCGCCCTCTGGTGCAGATGCAATTTCGTACGCCATCACGTTCGGTAAGGAGTCATTGATGGAATTTCTCTTCGACCCCTCAATTTGGGCGGGTTTGCTCACGCTGATCGTGCTGGAAATCGTTCTCGGTATTGATAACCTGGTGTTTATCGCCATCCTCGCGGATAAATTGCCGCCAAAACAGCGCGATAAAGCCCGACTGATTGGTTTGTCGCTCGCCCTGATTATGCGTCTTGGCTTGCTGTCACTCATCTCCTGGATCGTGACGCTGACGCGACCCCTATTCAGCGTAGGCGATTTCAGCTTTTCCGGACGAGATTTAATTCTGTTGTTCGGTGGTTTGTTCCTGTTATTCAAGGGAACCATGGAACTGCATGAGCGACTCGAGAACCGCGGACTCGAACATCAGGGCAATAAGAGCTACGCCAGTTTCTGGGCGGTGGTGATTCAGATCGTCGTGCTGGATGCGGTGTTCTCACTGGATGCGGTGATTACTGCGGTGGGTATGGTGAACCATCTGCCGGTGATGATGACTGCGGTGGTAATCGCTATGGGCGTGATGCTGCTGGCCTCAAAACCGCTGACGAATTTTGTTAACGCACACCCAACGGTGGTGGTGCTGTGTCTGAGCTTCCTGCTGATGATCGGTCTGTCGCTGGTGGCCGAGGGCTTTGGTTTCCACATTCCTAAAGGTTACCTGTACGCGGCGATTGGCTTCTCGATCATCATCGAGCTGTTTAACCAGATTGCGCGCCGTAACTTTATTAAGCATCAGGAACATCGCCCGATGCGTGAACGCACCGCCGAAGCGATCTTGCGTTTGATGGGCGGACGCCAGCGTAAGCAAGCGACGACCACGGAAGAAACCTCGTTGACCGAAGCGATGCCGCAGGAAGCGTTTAAAGACGAAGAACGCTACATGATTAACGGCGTATTGACGTTATCGCAACGCTCAATCCGCAGCATCATGACGCCGCGCGGTAACATTTCGTGGGTGGATGTTTCGCGCCCGCTGGATGAAATCCGTATTCAGCTGCTGGATACGCCACACAGTTTGTTCCCGGTGTGTCGTGGTGAGCTGGATGAAATCATTGGCGTGGTGCGTGCTAAAGAGCTGCTGGTGGCGCTGGAACACGGTATGGATGTGGCAACCTTTGCTGCTAATACCCCGGCGATTGTGGTACCGGAAACGCTGGACCCAATC
>NZ_DALYOQ010000027.1:46296-50248 GCF_031974595.1 Pantoea sp. CTOTU46764
CTGGGCGTGTTGCGTCGTGCCAAAGGTAGCTTCGTGATTGTTACCAACGAGTTTGGTGTGGTACAGGGCTTAATCACGCCGCTGGACGTGCTGGAAGCGATTGCTGGTGAGTTCCCGGATGAAGATGAAACGCCAGATATCATTGCCGATGGCGACGGTTGGTTAGTGAAGGGCGGTACCGATCTGCACTCGCTGCAACAGCTGCTGGATCATCACGAATTAGTGAAGGCCGATGAAGATCACGCTTCGTTAGCCGGTTTGTTGATTGCGCAGAAAGGCCAGCTGCCGCTGCCGGGCGAGGTGATTGATTTGCCGCCGCTGCACTTCCAGGTGATTGAGGCGACCGATTACCGTATCGACCTGGTGCGCGTGACCAAAGATAAGCCATTCGATCACGAAGAACACGCCGAGTAAGTAAGCTGATTGATGCGAGTAAAAACGGCCACATAAGTGGCCGTTTTTTTATGCGCTTAACTGCGCCTGATGCTGCTCCAGCCACTGCGGGAAATCTTCAATCGGCATGGGACGCGCGTAGAAATAGCCTTGCAGATGGTCAACGCCGCGCTCACGCAAATAGTGCGCCTGTTCCGCAGTTTCCACACCTTCCGCCACCAGCGAAATATTCAGGCGCTGCGCCAGCGAGATCACCATATCGGTCACGGTCGCGTTAATGGCGTCGGTGCCAATGGCGGCAGTAAAAATCTTGTCGATTTTAAGCACGTCCGGTTTGAGGTCTTTCAGGTAAGCCAGCGAACTGTGGCCAGTACCGAAATCATCAATTGCCAGACGCACACCAATCTCATGCAGCTGCGACACCACCGATTGATCGATAATCGGCAGGGCATCACGCTCCGTCAGCTCGACCACCAGTTTCGGCATCGGATTGGCGGGCCACCAGATATTCTGCAGATCTTCCACAATGGCGCGATCGCGGAAATGGCTGGCGGCAACGTTAATCGCAATATGGAACGACGGACATTGCGGCAGGTTGGGCAGCTCATCCACCACTTTCGCCAGTACGAAGCGGGTTAACGGCGCGATCAGGTTCTGGCGCTCGGCGAGCGGAATAAACACGTCCGGCGCAATCCAGCCCTGACGTTGGTTATGCCAGCGCAGCAGCAGTTCCATGCCGTCACACTCGCCGCTTTTGGCGTTAATCAGCGGCTGGCAATAGACCATAAATTCGTTAGCGGTGATGCCATAACTGATCTGCCAGCTGAGACTCATACGGTTGGCGGTCGCCAGCCAGACGATGTAACCCATCAGCAGGCTCAGCATCAGCGCCAGCGGCAACTGAGAAGGCAGCGTGTTGAGCGCCAGCCAGGCGGGTGAAGGGCCGTACAAGGTGATGCTGAACGGATAACGCAGCGATGCCTGATCGTAAGCCACTTCATCTTCAGACGGTTCGGTTTGCTCAATCAGCGGATTGCCGTATTCAAGGCTCTGACCACCGACGTTAAAGATCGCGCGCTCCACCCACGGCAACTGCGGCTCGAGCAGATAGTTGGTCATCAACTCAATATTAATGACTTGCAGCAGACCTTCGCGGTTATCCAGCGATTTTGGCGTCCACAGCAGCAGCACCGGCGATCCTTTCAGCAAATCATTATCCGTGGCTAACATCATGCGCTGATTATTGATGGCTAACTCAGGGTAGGTTTGGCTGAAGGAGAGGTGTTGCGGGCCGAAAATGCTGGAGCAGTAGAGCGTGTCTTCCTGAACCAACAGCACGGTGCGTACGGTTTGCAGCGCGGCAATTTTCTCAATCAGCGGATAACGCACTTGCGCACAAGGAACGCCAACCAGACCGAGCGTGTTGTTGGCGGAAACATCCAGCGGCGAGAACATACGATCAAAGCGTTCAATCGCGCGGGTGGCGAAATTCAGCGACTGCTGCTCAATGCGCGATTTCTCTTCGATATAACGAAAAGTTAGCGTTAGGACCAGAACCAGCGAGGCGATCACTAACGCAATAAGCAGTCGCTTACGGCGAAATTGACCCACAAATTGCTGGGGAATGAGCATCAGTAACCACCTTGCAAAACAAAGATTGAAGCCAAATTAACGTGTAGGTTATCGGCATTGAGGCGGCCAGGTTTAGCGCGGCTGAATAAAAAATACGGCACTAAAAAAAGCGCGGCCACAAAGGGCCGCGCGCAAAATCAATGTATCTGGTTTACTCAGTTGGAGGTAGCAACAGATGCAGAAAAATAGTCAACTGATGCTTTAATCATCAGCGGAGTATTAGTCGCACTGGACCTTAATCGCCAATCCACCGCGTGAGGTTTCACGGTATTTGGCGTTCATGTCCTTACCGGTTTCGTACATGGTCTCAATCACTTTATCCAGCGACACGCGCGGTTCACTGGTGCGACGTAGCGCCATGCGCGCGGAGTTGATGGCTTTCACGGAAGCGATGGCGTTGCGCTCAATGCACGGCACCTGAACCTGACCGGCGACCGGATCGCAGGTTAATCCCAGATTGTGCTCCATGCCGATTTCCGCCGCGACACACACTTGCTCCGGGCTGCCGCCGAGCAGTTCCGCCAGACCGGCCGCCGCCATGGAGCACGCCACGCCGACTTCGCCCTGGCAACCCACTTCGGCACCCGAAATAGAGGCGTTCATTTTGTACAGCACGCCAATAGCGCCAGAGGCGAGGAAGTAGCGGATAAAGATATCGGGCGTAACGGGTTCGATAAAGTGATCGTAATAGGCCAACACCGCCGGCACGATGCCGCAGGCACCGTTGGTGGGTGCTGTCACCACACGGCCACCGGCCGCATTCTCTTCATTGACCGCTAGCGCGAACATGTTCACCCAGTCGATCACATCCATCGGATCTTTCGAATGCTTAGAAGATGAAACCAGCAGGCGGCGCAAGGAAGCTGCGCGACGTGGTACGCGCAGTGGGCCCGGCAGCACGCCTTCGGTATTGAGACCGCGATCAATACAGGCCTGCATGGTTTGCCACACATGACCAAAATAGGCGTGAATCTCGTCGCGAGTATGCAGCGCCAGTTCGTTCTTCATCACCAAACCCGACAGCGACAGACCGCTTTCGCGACAATGGCTGAGCAGCTCTTTAGCAGAGTGGAACGGCCACGGCACAGAAACTTCGTTCAGCACCGGCTGGCCGAAATGCTCTTCATCAACGATGAAACCGCCACCGATGGAATAGTAGGTTTTGCTCAGAATCAGCAGGTCGCCAGCGAAAGCGAACACCGTCATGCCATTCTCATGCAGCGACAGGTTTTCGCTGCGGAACACCATGCCGCCTTCACGTGGAAAATCCACTTCACGCGCGCCCTTGGCTAACAGCAGACGTTCGCGTTGCTCCACGTCTTTGATGAACGCGGGAATGCCGTCGATATCCACGGTGGCCGGTTCGAAACCCGCCAGGCCCATGATAATCGCGATATCGGTGTGGTGACCTTTGCCAGTGAGCGACAGCGAACCGTAGACGTCGACCGCCACGCGCGTCACGTCCTGCAATTTGCCTTGTTCGGCCAGCAGATCAACAAACTGCTTGCCCGCTTTCATCGGGCCGACGGTATGTGAACTGGATGGGCCGATGCCCACTTTAAACATGTCAAAAACACTAATCACCGGTGACACTCCTCACAAATCTTATTCTGCACGGCAGAAGCCGTTTATGCGGCTAATAGTAATCGCCCATGCCGGTTAACGAGCAGCTTTTCGCATGAAATAAACTAATTATAAACCACAGAAATAGTTATCCGTTTCTACAGTTGTGAAGCGGATCGGTTTTCCCGGCGAAAGGCTAACGAAAAGTGCGCAGACCAAGTCCACTTTTGGGCCGGCGGTCCTCGCGCCGCTAGCGCGGTACCTTCACTTCGCTCGTCTGCCTGACGGACCGGCGGAGACGGGACGTCCTGTCCCGGCTCCGCCTTTCGCCCGCGTCCTGCGGGCTCTCCTGGCTTCCTCGCTT
>NZ_DALYOQ010000028.1:0-9930 GCF_031974595.1 Pantoea sp. CTOTU46764
CGCGTCCTGCGGGCTCTCCTGGCTTCCTCGCTTCGTTCAGCGCTGCGGATTGCCTAACCAAAAGCGCACCTGGCCTGCTCGTAAGCTTCGGTACATGTTGTTGAAAAGGGCACAGTTGCCCGTGACGCAGCAGACGTGTCAGAACCCGCTACCTATTCAAAGCAAAACCCTTTCTTCAGTGATAAGCATTGGTCGCCATGAATGGCGACCCTACAAGACCGGGCAGGGTATCTAATGCACCACTCCTCCATGATATGAACGCAGAAAGTAGGATTTTTCTTGCTTTCGGGCAACGACTGCGCATAATCGCAAACCGCAATAATAATGATTATCACTTCGTTTGCATTAGGGGATCCCATGCGCGCTATGCCTTTCAATCCCGGACTGAAACCGACGCTGTTGGCCGTAATGGTCAGCGCCGGTTGTTTGCCAGTGATGGCTGCTACTACCAACACCACAACTCAAACCAACGCGAAAAACGAGCAGCAGACGCTGACCGTGACCGCGACACCGCAAACCGATTTCAAACCCGGCGGCGACGATCTGGTACCGGCGTTCCTTGATGGTCAGGTTGCACACGGCGGCCGTCTTGGCATGCTGGGTGAGCAAAACGCCATGGACGTGCCGTTCAACGTCATCGGTTTTACCTCGAAAATGATTCAGGACCAGCAGGCGCAAACCATCGGTGATGTGGTGCGCAACGATGCTGGCGTGCAGAATCTGAAAGGCTACGGCAACTTTGCCGAGAGCTATCGTATTCGCGGTTTCAAACTGGACGGCGATGCCATGACCTACGGCGGCCTGGCCGGTATTGTGCCGCGTCAGGTGATGGATGCCTCGCTGATTGATCGCGTGGAAATCTTTAAAGGCGCTAACGCCTTGCTGAACGGTTCGGCGGAAAGCGGCGTCGGCGGCATGATTAACCTCGAGCCGAAGCACGCTGATGACACGCCGCTGACGCGCATCGGCGTGGATTACACGTCAGGTTCACAAGTAGGCGGTACCGCCGATATTGGCCGTCGTTTTGGCGACAATAACCAGTTTGGCGTGCGTCTGAATGCGGTTAACCGCGAAGGCGGCACGGAGGTGGATGGCGAAAAGAAACGCACCACCGCTGCGTCACTCGGCCTGGATTATCGTGGCGATCGTCTGCGTACGTCGCTCGACGTCGGCTACCAGAAAAAGACCTTCCACGATGCGCGTAACGGCATCAACATCAGCGGCATCGATTTCATTCCTGATGTGCCGTCCAACTCGAAAAACTACAGCCAGAATTGGGTGTTCAGCGATATCGAGTCGGAGTTTGGTCTGGCGAAAGCCGAATACGATCTGACCGATCAGTGGACCGCTTATGCGGGCCTCGGCGCACAGCACACCCATGAAGTGGGCAACTACGGCATTCCAAAGATCCTCGATAGCGCCGGCAACGCCACCATTGGCCGCTTCCGTACTAATCGTGTGCAGGACAACATGAGCGGCATGGTTGGCCTGCGTGGTGATTTCACCACTGGTCCGGTGACGCATAAAGTGAACTTCGGCTATTCGGCGATGACCGCGAATGCGAAAAATAGCTATCGCATGTCGTCGGGTAACGATGCCAATGTGAACATTTATAACCCGCAGGATGTGGCCGAACCGGATAGCATGTTTGCCGGTGGCGCTAAGTTCAGCGATCCACTCACCACGTATCGTTCTCGTTCACAGGGCTACCTGCTGAGCGATACGCTGGGCTTCTTTGATGACACTTTGCTGGCAACCGTCGGCGCGCGTCATCAGAAAGTGGTGGTGCGTAACTACGGTTATGACGGCGCTGAAGATACCGCGACACGTTTCGACAGCAGCCGCTGGTTGCCAGCGTACGGTTTGCTGTATAAAGCCACGCAGAATATCTCGCTGTATGCCAACCATACCGAATCGCTGACGCCGGGCACCGCCGCGCCGTTTACCGCCACCAACTACGGTAGTGTGACTGGCATCGTGCATGCGAAGCAGAACGAAGTGGGTGTCAAAGCGGACTTTGGTCGCGTTGGCGGATCGCTGGCGCTGTTTGAAATCAAACAGCCGGTTGGTGTGCTGAACAATTCGGTTTACCAACTGAATGGCGAGCAGCGTAACCGTGGCGTGGAGCTGAATGTATTCGGTGAGCCGGTGCTGGGCCTGCGTCTCAACAGCAGCGCCACCTGGATCGATCCGGATATGACCAAAACCGGTGACAGCGATCAGAATGGTAAAAACGCCATTGGCGTACCGCGCTTCACTGCGGCGCTGGGTGCTGAGTATGACATCAAGCCGGTGGACGGTTTGACTGCCACGGCGTTGCTGAATTACACCGGCTCGCAATACGCTGATCTGGCAAACAACATGAAGCTGGATGATTACACCACGCTGGATTTGGGTCTGCGTTACCGCATGAAGGTTAACCAGAACGATATGGTGTGGCGCGTGGGCGTGGATAACGTCACCAATGAGAAATATTGGGCCAACGTCGATGACAGCGGCACCTATTTGTCTCAGGGTGAACCGCGTACGGTGAAGGTTTCACTGAGCTACGATTTCTAATCTTTTCTTCACGGGGCGCTTGCGCCCCGTTATTTTCTCCGCCAGAAATAATCCTGTAACTTTAAGCACATTGCATTACACTCTGTGCGGCAATCCTGCGCGAAAACTCGCCTTTATTTTTGAGTCATCATGAGTTCACCTGCACCACCAGACGACCACGACGAACCTTATCGGCAGCCGCTCGACGACGCGCTCTTCGCTATTGTGGTACTTGCAGTCACTTCGGTTACGCTTATAATCTTCGTCCTGATGATTACGCTGTGGATGAGTTAAGGTCAGCACCGGGAAAAGGAAGCCTGCAAGGAGATGTCGATGGAATCAAGAGATGACAAACTGATCGCCATAATTGGCCTGCTCTCCGCCTGTTTAATTGGCGTAGTGTTTCTTTTCACTATGACCTGGCTCACCGACGTACGTCATCCGGCTGATCCTTCACTTGATGTGCAAACCTGTCCGCAAAAACCTGCCACCACGCAACAGTCTTAGCTGTTTGTCTGCCAGTTCTGCCACTTAATTTGTTGACTGCGCAACTCCAGCGCCAGCGCCTCATGCAAGGTGCGATTGCCATTGGGATCGCCAAGGCCAAACAGCGCGCCCGGTGAACGCCGATCGTCGGCCCAGGCCGGATACTCCACCACCGGATAGAGCGAAATGCCTTCCAGCGCCACGCCGTGATCCAGCGCCAGACGCGCTTCTTCACTAATCTGCCGCAGCCAGGGCGCCCGCGCCTCACCTTCAGCGCCGGTTTCGGCCAGAATCATTGGGCGCTGATAGCGTTGCCAGCACTGCATTAACAAACGGTGCAGCGGTTGCCGCGTCGGATGGTCAAGCGGAATGGTTTCGCCTGAGAAAAACCAGTGATTGTCGGGATAGTAATTGAGACCCAGAATATCGAGGAAATCCGCGCGGCCACCCAGTTCCGGCGCATCGCGTCCGCCAATCCAATCCCAGGCTTCAAACTGCGCCTGATGCTGCGCGTCGGCGTAGGGTTTGCTGTCGGGATTATCGGGATCGGTCGCCACTTGCACCAGCGGATCGGTCAGCACAAAGCGGGCATCGGGATAAACCTCGCGAATGGCGTGCATTGCCGCTAGCGAGGCGCGCACTAATTGGCGCTTCAGCTCGCGACCGCGATCGCTGGCGTAGGGATCGAGCCAGGAAACGTCCGCGCCGGCCCACGACCAGAATGAGATCTGATTGATCGGCGTGAAAAAGGGCTTTTCGATGCCTTCATCGCGCATCAGTTGCGCCATGGCGCGGGCGAAGCGTTCAAAGTGATCGATAAAGCTGGCTTTCCAGATATCCAGGTGATCGGGATAGCCAAAGTGCGCCAGCTCCCAGATAATCTGCATATCGTGACGCGCCGCGGCGTGCACCATCGGCAGAAAGGTGCGCCAGTCATATTCATTGGGCACCGCTTCAATCAGATGCCAGCGAGCGCCATCGCGCGCGGTGTGCAAACCTTCCTGCGCCAGTGCGGCATAATCTTTCTCCAGCAGCATGTCGTGGCCGCTGCTGATCACCATATCGAGCCGACGTCCGCCTGCGCGACAGGCGGTTGAACAGGGAAAACTGCCCTGAAAGAAACTGCGGAACAGCTGAGGGTGATGGCGCAGGGATTGCTGGGTCATAATCCTCTCCTCACGGTGAACGCCGGATGCAGAATGCCTGGCTAAGTCTAGACTAAATTGACGGTGCGCCATTGGGCAGAAAAGGAAGCCTCCGATTGCTTGTTAGCGCATTGATACCAACAATAATAGGTCCACAGCTTTCAGGGATTCACTATGAGTGAAGCAGCAACTTCTTTGCCGCCTGAGGAACAGTCGGGCAACGGGCTGAAACCGAGTGTTGAGGCGCGTTGTGCGCGACATCCGGGCATGAGCGGCATCCATCCGCTTAATGATGGATTGGATGCTTTTGCTGCGCGCTATCAGATGATGAGCATGGCGCAGCACACCATTGATGTGCAGTACTACATTTGGCACAACGACATGTCTGGTCGCTTGCTGTTTAGCGCGCTGCTGGATGCCGCCGAGCGCGGAGTGAAAGTGCGACTGCTGCTGGATGACAACAACACGCCGGGTTTGGATGAAACGCTGGCGGAACTCGATCGTCACGTCAATATCGCCGTGCGCTTGTTCAATCCGTTCTCGTTCCGCACGTTGCGCGCGCTGGGTTATCTCACCGATTTTTCCCGCCTCAATCGACGTATGCACAATAAAAGTTTGACGGTGGATGGCGCGGCGACGCTGGTGGGCGGGCGCAATATCGGCGACGAATATTTTGGTACCGGCAATGAGCCGCTGTTTACCGATCTCGATGTGCTGGCGATTGGGCCGGTGGTCGACGAAGTGACGCAGGATTTCGAACGCTACTGGCGCAGTAAAGCGGTATCGCCGCTGCGCAAGGTGGTTGATGTGAGCGGCGATGCCCATCAGGCGGTGCGCTTGCCGCCGGAGTGGCAGCAGAGTGAAGCGGTGGAGCGCTATCTGGCTCGGCTGGAGCATTCGTCGTTTATCAGTCAGATGGAGCAGGGCGAGCTGGAGATGACGTGGGCGGAATCGCGTCTGCTGAGCGACGATCCGCGTAAAGGGCTCGGCAAAGCAAAACGCCGCAGTTTACTGCCGCAGCGTATGCTGGAGGTGATCGGCACGCCGCAGCAGCAGTTCGATATCATCTCGGCCTATTTTGTTCCAACGCGTGCTGGCGTGGCGCAACTGCTGGCGTTGAAGCGGCGCGGGGTGAAGATTGCGATACTCACCAATTCACTGGCGGCGAATGACGTTACGGTGGTACACGCCGGTTATGCGCGCTGGCGGAAAAAACTGCTGCGCCACGGCATTGCGCTGTATGAACTGAAGCCGCAGGATAATCCGCAGAGTGCGCCACACGATCGCGGCATCACCGGTAATTCGGGTTCCAGCTTGCATGCCAAAACCTTCACCGTCGACAATCGCAAAGTGTTTATCGGCTCGTTCAATTTCGACCCGCGTTCTGCCATGTTGAACACTGAAATGGGGTTGGTGATTGAGAGTGAAACCCTGGCGCAGCAAACCCATCAGCGCTTTATTGCCGGGATGCGCGATCGCGCCTGGACGCTGCGCCTGGATAAGTGGGGACGCGTCAATTGGGTGGAGTTTGCGAACGAGCAGGGTGAAGTGGTGCATAAACACGAACCGCAGTGCACGCTACTGCAGCGCTTGCTGGTGCGTTTGGTGTGGCGTTTGCCGGTTGAGTGGTTGCTTTAAATATAAGGGCCAGCTTACCTGGCCATTTTATTTATTTGCGTTGCGGCTTACCGGAAAACAGGAAGCGCAGCAGCGGAATGCGCAGATGGATTTCGTACAGCGTAAACGCCACGCCAAACACCATTAGCAAGCCGACAAAGAAACCGAGCGTGTCGCTACCAATGTGCGGCGTGATGTAGATGCCGTACAAAATGGTCAGCGGATGGTGTACCAGATAGATAAACAGCGAGGCATTCACCAGATACATGATGCGCGGCGAATGGCTGTTCAGCAGCTTATGGCCGAAGCTAAAACAGACGTTTAGCATGCACAACCCCATCAGCGTCGAAATGATCATATCGATTTCATACAGCCAACCTTCACCGCTGCTGTAACGCTGATTCAGGCTATAGGCGATGAATACTGCGATAGCGCCAAAGCACATCACCGGATTAAAGCGCACAAACAACGCTTTCAGCGCCTGATGCTTCCAGCTCAACGCACCCAGCATAAAGAACGGCAGGAACATCAGCGTTTGCATCACGGCAATGCTGAACAGGCCATCGGCAAACACGGCCGGAACGAAATAAAACAGCACGCGGCGCAACGCACACCAAATTAAGGCATAAGTCAGTAGTGCCAGCGTCAATTTACCCCAGCCAATTTGCTGATAATCGATGCTGCGCTGCTGCTTATTCAGCCAGCGAAACGCCACCATACCGAACGTCGTCAGAATCACCAGTACCAATAAAAACCACAGATGAGATATCAGCTCCCACGCCAGCGTGTTGTACTTGTCGTACAGCGAGAAACTACTCCAGTCGCCGATTTTGTCAGTGAGATTTTTGGTGATGAAAAACTGCGGCAGCGTAATCAGCGGAACAGCGGTCAACATCGGGATGCCGACACGCTCCAGACGCACTTTCAACCAGCGTTGTGGCTGGTAGCGTAAGTAGAGCATGTAGGAAAAATAGCCTGAGATAACAAAGAACACCTGCATGCGGAAGGCGTGAATAAAGTCGTTCAGCACCGTCAACCACATTGAGGCGTCATGACTGTTCACCGCCCATTTCTGCGTGGAGTAAATCAGGGAGACGTGAAAAGGCACGCCCAATAACATTAAATACGCGCGAATCGAATCGAGGAAATATTCACGTTCGGGTTTAGCTGAACTCATAATCTTCCAATAGTCAGTTTACTTGCCGGTTTCGCCCTGAAACCGGATTATGCCGAAGGAAAATTCTACCGGCTGTAAACAGGGTATACTATCAGGTGAATCTGTATGTGATTTTGCGGGGTTTAATTATCCTAAAAGCACATTTTCAGCTTACAAATCAGCGGAACAATCTATTACATACGCTGTCGGAAAACCGAATAATCCTTTAAGATAATCGGGTTTGATCTAAGCACACGAAAGGGGGGGATGTGCTGAATAATGTGAATAATAAAGTGGGACTGGTAAAGATGCGCTGGGTAGGCGCGGCAGTTCTGCTGGCTATGTATGCCAACAATAGTTGGGCGTTTAACATTGATGATGTTGCAAAACAAGCCAAGGCGTTGGCAGGGAAAAGTTTCGAAGCGCCAAAAAGCAATTTACCCTCTCAGTTTCGTGAAATGAAGTTTGCTGACTATCAGCAGATCCAGTTTAACCACGACAAAGCTTATTGGGGCAAACTGCGCACGCCGTTTAAGCTTGAGTTCTATCATCAGGGCATGTATTTCGATACGCCCGTGAAAATTAACGAAGTGACGGCGTCTTCAGTACGTGAAATTAAATATAACCCTGACTATTTCAATTTCGGCAACGTAAAGCACGATGCTGATTCAGTCAAAAATCTCGGCTTTGCTGGGTTTAAGGTGTTGTATCCATTAAACAAAAAGGGCAAAGACGACGAAATCACCAGCTTCCTCGGCGCCAGCTATTTCCGTGTGATTGGCGAAGGCCAGGTGTACGGTCTTTCGGCGCGCGGTCTGGCGATTGATACCGCCTTGCCGTCCGGCGAAGAGTTCCCGCGCTTTAAAGAGTTCTGGATTGAACGTCCAAAACCGCAGGACAAACAGCTGGTGATCTATGCGCTGCTGGATTCGCCACGTGCGACCGGTGCCTATCGCTTCATCATCAAACCGGGCAAAGAATCGACGGTTGATGTGCAATCCAAAGTTTACCTGCGTGATAACGTCGGCAAACTGGGCGTTGCGCCGTTGACCAGTATGTTCCTGTTTGGTGCGAACCAGCCTTCGCCGGTGACCAACTTCCGTTCAGAGCTGCACGATTCGAATGGTCTTTCGATTCATGCCGGTAACGGTGAGTGGATTTGGCGTCCGCTGAATAACCCGAAACATCTGGCGGTCAGCACCTTCACCATTGAGAATCCGAAAGGCTTTGGTCTGCTGCAACGCACGCGTGATTTCAGCCGTTTCCAGGATCTTGACGATCGTTACGATCTGCGCCCAAGTGGCTGGGTTGAGCCGCAGGGTGATTGGGGTAAAGGCCGTGTTGAACTGGTAGAGATTCCAACTGCCGATGAAACCAACGACAACATCGTTGCGTTCTGGACGCCGGAAAAACTGCCAGAGCCGGGCAAAGAGATGAACTTCCAGTATCGTCTGCACTTCACCCGTGACGAGAATCAGCTGCACTCAGACGACATCGCCTGGGTAAAAGACACGCTGCGCTCTGCCGGTGATGTGAAACAGTCGAATCTGGTGCGTCAGCCGGATGGTTCTATCGCCTTCACCGTGGATTTCGTTGGCAAAGCGATGAGCAAGCTGCCGGAAGATACGCAAGTGGCGCCGCAGGTGAGCGTGGGTAACAACGCTGACGTGGTTGAGCAGAGTGTGCGCTACAACCCGGTGACCAAAGGCTGGCGTCTGGTGTTGCGTCTGCGAGTGAAAGATAACAAGCAGCCGACTGAGATGCGTGCGGCGCTGGTGAGCGGCGACAAGACATTGACGGAAACCTGGAGCTATCAGCTACCTGCCAATGAATAAATCGATATTTCTACCTCAATCTTACGTGGAGGCCCTGCCGCTTGATGCGGCAGGGCGCGCCCGTCTGAGCGATTCGCTACAGAATGCGCAGGCGTTCCACGCTATTCATACGTCGCTGGGGCAGGATAACGCCGCCAGCGAGCGCCCGGATGATGCGCCGCTGAAATCGGTGTCATCCCGTGTGCAAATGGCCTGGCCAGACTCTTTGGCGGACGGGCAGCAGCTCAGCAAGGATTATCTCGATCGCACCACACTCAAGGCGATGCCGAAAGTGAAGCGTTCGCTGATGTTCCCGGAAATCTGGCGCACCAACCCGATTGCGCGCGCCTGGGATTCCCTGCGCGGTAAGAAATCCAATCCACGTTATGCCACCGTTGAAGAGCAGAAAACGGAGGACAAGTGGCGCCACGTTGGCTCTATGCGTCGCTATGTGCTGCTGATTCTGACGATTTTGCAGACCGTGGTGGCAACCTGGTACATGAAAACCATTCTGCCGTATCAGGGCTGGACGCTGATCGATCCGATCGAGATGTTCAACCAGAACTGGCTGCAGTCGGTTGAGCTGATTCTGCCGTATATCCTGCAAACCGGAATTCTGTTCCTGTTCGCCATTCTGTTCTGCTGGGTTTCTGCCGGTTTCTGGACCGCGCTGATGGGCTTCCTGCAGTTGCTGATTGGCCGCGATAAGTACAGCATTTCGTATTCGACCACCGGCGATGAGCCGCTGAATCCGGAACATCGTACCGCGCTGATCATGCCGATCTGTAATGAAGACGTTGAACGCGTGTTTGCCGGCCTGCGTGCGACCTGGGAATCGGTCAAACGTACCGGCAACGCCGAGCACTTCGACGTCTACATTCTGAGCGACAGCTACGATGCCGATATCGCCATCGCCGAGCAAAAAGCCTGGATGGAGCTGGTGCGTGATGTCGGTGGCGCCGGCAAGATTTTCTATCGTCGTCGTCGCCGTCGTGTGAAGCGTAAAAGCGGCAACATCGATGACTTCTGCCGTCGCTGGGGCAGCAACTACAGCTACATGGTGGTGCTGGACGCCGACAGCGTAATGAGCGGTGAGTGTCTTACCGGCTTGGTGCGCATGATGGATGCTAACCCGAACGCCGGTATTATCCAGTCGTCGCCGAAAGCGTCAGGT
>NZ_DALYOQ010000028.1:9940-49299 GCF_031974595.1 Pantoea sp. CTOTU46764
CGTTGCCAGCAGTTCGCCACGCGCGTGTACGGTCCGCTGTTCACCGCTGGTCTGCACTTCTGGCAGTTGGGTGAATCACACTATTGGGGCCATAACGCCATCATTCGTGTGCAGCCATTTATCGAGCACTGTGCGCTGGCACCGCTGCCGGGTGAAGGTTCCTTCGCCGGTTCGATCCTGTCGCATGACTTCGTTGAAGCCGCGCTGATGCGTCGTGCCGGTTGGGGCGTGTGGATCGCCTACGATCTGCCGGGCTCCTATGAAGAACTGCCGCCGAACCTGCTGGATGAGCTGAAGCGTGACCGTCGCTGGTGCCACGGTAACCTGATGAACTTCCGTCTGTTTCTGGTAAAAGGGATGCACCCGGTTCACCGCGCGGTGTTCCTGACGGGCGTAATGTCTTATCTCTCTGCGCCGTTGTGGTTCATGTTCCTTGCGCTGTCTACTGCCTTGCAGGTGGTGCACACGCTGATGGAACCGACCTACTTCCTGCAACCACGCCAGCTGTTCCCGGTGTGGCCGCAGTGGCGTCCGGATTTGGCGATTGCCTTGTTCTCAACCACTTTGGTGCTGCTGTTCCTGCCGAAGCTGTTGAGCGTGGTGCTGATTTGGTGCAAGGGAGCGAAACCATACGGTGGCGCCATCCGCTTGTTCTTCTCGCTGATTCTGGAAATGCTGTTCTCGGTGTTGCTGGCGCCGGTGCGCATGCTGTTCCACACCGTATTCGTGGTCAGTGCGTTCCTTGGCTGGGAAGTGGTGTGGAACTCGCCGCAGCGTGATGATGATGCGACGCCGTGGAGCGAAGCGTTCCGTCGTCATGGTTCACAGATGCTGTTGGGTATCGTGTGGGCGGGCGGTATGGGCTTCCTCGATCTGAACTTCCTGTGGTGGCTGTCGCCGATCGTCTTCTCGCTGATCCTGTCGCCGTTTGTGTCGGTGATGTCAAGCCGTGCAACGGTAGGGCAGAAGAGTAAGAACGCCAAACTGTTCCTGATTCCGGAAGAGTATGAGCCACCCAAAGAGTTGGTCGATACCGATCACTATCTGCAGATTAACCGTCAACGCGCGCTGAAAAATGGCTTTATGCATGCGCTGTTTAACCCGGCGTTTAACGCGCTGGCGACGGCGATGGCAACATCGCGTCATAAGCAGAGCGATTTGCTGGACCATGCGCGCGACCGTCGTGTCGATCAGGCGCTGAGTGACGCGCCAGAGAAACTGAACCGCGAGCAGCGTTTGCAGCTGATTAGCGATCCAGTGGTGCTGGCGCGCGTGCACTCACGTTTGTGGGAAAGCGCGGACAAATATCATCAGTGGGTGGAAAGCTATCAGAAGCTGAAGCTCAATCCTGAGGCGCTGCCACAGCGCTGAAGATGAGAAAATGAAAAGCGGCAGAGATGCCGCTTTTTTTTGCGCGGAATATGACGCAATCTTTACGTGTTGAGGAGTGGTCATCGTCCCTGCGAGATGGTTAAACTAACGCCGGTTCATTGTGAGTAAATGTTGTGAATTATTTCCTGAAAATAACCGCGCTTAGCGCCGCGATTCTTCTGCTCACCGGTTGTGGCAGTATTATCAGCCGCACCTTGCCCGGACAAGGTCACGGCAATCAATATTATCCCGGCGTGCAGTGGGACGTTCGTGACGGACCGTGGCGTGTGCTGACCATTCTCGATTTGCCGCTATCGCTGGTGATGGACACGCTGTTACTGCCCGTGGATGCCAGTCACGGCCCGTACGAATAATCGTTATTACAGATTGTCAGAAGGGCTGTTGTCGTCTTCCCACTCCTGCGCCGCCGCTTCACCCTCTTCGAGGTCACGCGGCGGTTCCAGCTGGAATTCGCCTTCATCCCATTCATGCAGCGTATTTTCCGCCTGCCACTCCTGACGCAGTTCGACCTCATCAAAATCACCGTCAAAAATAGCCTGCGCGGCTTCTCCGCTGGAGATCGGCAAACATTCACCCTGGCCATCCTCTTCAGCGAAAAATTCGGCCTGCCACATGATGTCGCCATCCTGCATCACGTACTTCTGCAGGGCAAACTGGCTGACGCTGGCATCGTCTTCGGCGATCTCAGGTTGGCTGGCGAGAAACTCTTCGCGGGCGGCTTCAATGGCTTCTTCAAGGGTGCTAAACAGGCTCATCATCAACTCCATGTCTGTAAAAAAGGGATTTCACAGAAGGATAGACGAAAAATCGTGAAGTGCAGGGCGGAGAGGAAATATCGGTTGGGCGGTTGCGTAAAATTCAACCGCCCAACCGATCAGGCTATTTTCTGCGGGAAGTGTAATACCGGACGCACAGATTCATGAATAATTGGAGCAGAGTAACGAATACAACATTTAATACAGGGCTTAACCTTTTTAAAATTAATACGCGCGGTTGATAATGCCTGATTTAAATTATACAGAGTGCCGATAAAAACCATATCCTCCTTTACGGGTAGCCGTTTACACTCTTTTCGATGCAGAAGATGATAACCTTCCTGATCGGTACTGATCGTCACGTAGTAGTAGATGCCTTTATTCATTTTATAATTGTCCTGAGATATATTTGCTGTGTGAAATCTTTTTATATTTTTTAAAAGTGAACTTAGCGTTCTAACTGACATCACGAAATTAACTGGATTCGATTTTATCGACAAATTCCATAAGGGAATAAGAAGGTGTTATTTTCTTTAGAAAAAGAATATAGAGGATTTTATTAAGACAATACCTTGTTTAGTAAGTTAATTTTACTGCATTGATTAGCGGGGCCGAAGGGTTTAGCAAAATTAAATAGGATTACCCCTGGATGTTGGGGAATTCAGGTCCGAGACAGCATATTTTGATCCGTTAATATTTCCTTACAAGCAGCGCAAGAATCAAATGCTAAGGCAGTTTTTTACCCATATACTGGCTTGAAAGGTTAATTTTTTACAGAGTTAAGGCAAAGAAACACGGATTTAGTGGGTAAAGTTTGGTGCTAACTGAACAATTAGCCCAAGTTCACGCTGGACCGATTAGCGAATTAATAACCGGATAAAATCACGTAATAAGGTAAATTTCTGCTGAAGGACGTGGGGCACGCAATCATGCCCCATATCACATTAATAAACCGAAGGCTCGCCTTGTGGACGCGTTTTGAAGCGGCGGTGCAGCCACATATATTGTTCCGGAGCCAGTAACACTGTCTCTTCGACCACTTTATTCATCACGACAGCGGTCTCAAGTTCAGATTCCAGCGTAAATTTATCACGGATATCAGGCATCATTTTCAGCTCATAGCCGCGCGCATTGGGCAGACGTCGCGCCAGGAACGGCACCACGCTGGGGTTTGCCAGACGAATCAACATATGGGTGCCGGTGGTGGTTGCCGCATCCTGAACCGCGAAGAACGGTGCAAACACGCTGCTGCGCGGGCCATAGTCATGATCCGGTGCATACCAGATAATGTCGTTGTTCTTCATCGCGCGAATCATGCCTTTCAGATCTTTGCGGTCCAGCATGCTTTTATTGGAACGCATGCGGCCCCAGGTTTGTAGCCAGTCGATGAGCTTATTGTCATTAGGGCGATATACGCCAATGCCCGGGTTATGCATACCAAATACTCGCGCGCCCAATTCCAGAGTCAGAAAGTGCATACCAATTAATAATATGCCGCGCTTCTCGGCCAGTGCGTTAGCAACATGTTCAAGACCGCTGGTGGTGACCCATTTACGGATGCGCCAGTCTGGCCAGAACCATGCCATACCGGTTTCAATTAGTCCCATGCCCACCGATTCAAAATTGTGTTTGACCATCGCGTCGCGTTCATTGATCGGCATGGTGGGAAAGCACACTTCAAGATTGCGCTGCGCCACTTCAACACGACGTTTCATGAAACGCATGGCAATGCGACCCAATCCACAGCCAATGGCATGCAACACTGGATAGGGCAACAGCACCAGCAGGTAAAGGAAACCAATGCCGAGCCAGGTCAGCCAATAGCGTGGATAGAGGAGTTCACGGGTGAGTTTGGGAAGTTGAGTCATGGAAATGTCAGTATCCTGCGTCTTATGCCAGAGAGTCCGGTTTCTGTAATTTTTTGTCATTATGCCATTTTTTCATTCTGGCTGAAATCAAGCATAGACCGTGGGTGGCTATCTGGCAGCAGGTATGCGCACGAAAACGCAATTGTGTCGCAGAAATGCGCCTGTAATTACATCCGTCAGGTTTATCACACCAAAATTTTTGTATCCGGCAGAATTCGGGTATTATACGCGCGCTCAATTTCTCTGATTGCTAACAGGACGAACACCATGCCAGTGTTACATAACCTTGTTTCCAATAAAGAGCTGAAGGAACGTATGTTGGCGGAAACCGAACCACGTACCACAGTCTCTTTTTATAAATATTTCCAGATCGCCGATCCCAAAGCCTTCCGTGATGCTCTTTACGTTGAGTTAACCAAACTCAAGGTGTTTGGTCGCGTCTATGTCGCGCATGAAGGCATCAACGCACAAATCAGCGTACCAGCCAGCCGCTACGAAAAGATGAAGGCAGTTTTGTATGCCTTTGATGCGGCGCTGAACAATCTGCGCATGAACATTGCGCTGGATGATGACGGTAAATCTTTTTGGGTGCTGCGCCTGAAAGTGCGTGAGCGCATTGTGGCGGATGGGATTGAAGATAATAGCTTCGATGCCAGCGATGTGGGCGCTTACCTGAAAGCCGCAGACGTTAACGCGATGCTCGACGATCCGGATGCGCTGTTCGTGGATATGCGTAACCACTACGAATATGAAGTGGGACGCTTTGATAACGCCATGGAAGTGCCGGCCGATACTTTTCGCGATCAGCTGCCGATGGCCGTTGATATGCTGCAGGATAAGAAAGACAAAAAGATTGTCATGTATTGCACCGGCGGCATTCGTTGTGAAAAAGCCAGC
Organism: Pantoea sp. CTOTU46764; assembly: GCF_031974595.1. Classification (NCBI taxonomy): domain Bacteria; kingdom Pseudomonadati; phylum Pseudomonadota; class Gammaproteobacteria; order Enterobacterales; family Erwiniaceae; genus Pantoea; species Pantoea sp. CTOTU46764. The sequence continues at coordinate 14,853 of NZ_DALYOQ010000028.1, forward strand.
GCCTGGATGAAGCACAACGGCTTCAATGATGTTTATCACATTGAAGGTGGGATTATTGAATACACCCGTCGCGCGCGCGAGCAGGGCTTACCGGTGCGTTTCAAGGGCAAAAACTTTGTCTTTGACGAACGCATGGGCGAACGTATTTCCGACGATATTCTATCCAGCTGTCATCAGTGCGGCACGCCTTGCGATAGCCACACCAACTGCATCAATGATGGCTGTCATTTGTTGTTCATTCAGTGCCCAAGCTGTGCTGAAAAATACAACAACTGCTGCAGCCCAATCTGCATGGAAGAGTCAACGCTGTCGCCAGAAGAGCAGCGCGCACGCCGTGCGGGCCGTGAAAATGGCAACAAGGTGTTTAACAAATCACGCGGTTTGCTGAACATGACGATGGCGATTCCCGCGCCAGATAAAAAATAAGCGCAAAACAGCCTGAAGTCAGCGGACTTCAGGCTGCATTTGGTTTACTTACGCACGCCTTCCACCGAAATAATCAATTCAGCTTTCTGCGATGCCGGGCCAAGATCTTTGCTGATGTTGAACTCTTTCAGCACGATTTCACCGCTGGCTTCAAATCCTGCACGGTAGCCGCCCCACGGATCTTTGCCTTCTCCCATCAATTTTGCGTCGAGCATCACGGGCTTGGTCACGCCATTCAGCGTCAGGTCGCCGGTGATTTTGTAATCCTTGCCGTCTTTCTTCACAGCGGTAGAAGTAAAGGTCGCCTGCGGGAACTTACCGGTGTTGAGGAAATCCGCGCTGCGCAGGTGTTTATCACGCTCAGCATGGTTGGTATCGAGGCTGTTAGTGTTGATGGTCACGTTGACTTTATCTGCTGCAGGATTGGCTTCATCAAACGTGAAGCTGCCGTCAAAATCTTTAAAGGTACCGTACAACCAGCTGTAGCCCAGATGCTGAATGCGGAACTGAACAAACGCGTGCTGGCCTTCCTTATCAAATTTATAGTCAGCTGCGCTGGCCGTCAGGCTGGCGCTTAATAAGCCGGCCGCTGCTACTGCCAATAATGTCTTCTTTAGCATGTTACTTTTCCTTTTCAGAGGTTAACGGGATGCGGTAACCCAACATCCTTTTCAGTGTCACATCACGGTCGATGAAATGGTGTTTCAGGGCTGCCAGCGCGTGCAATGCAGAGAACAGCACCAAACCCCATGCCAGCCAAAGATGAATGTCGCCTGCCAGATCTGCTTGTTGCGCAGCACCGCTGAACAGTGCGGGAACCTCGAACCAGCCAAATACGGAGATCGGTTTTCCATCGGCGGTGGAGATGAGATAACCGCTGAACAGCAGCACAATTAGTAAGCTGTATAACATCCAGTGCGCGGCAGTGGCACCGCGCCGAACGTCGGGGGAATAGCTCGCCAAGGGTTTGGGTAGCGGCGAAATAAAACGCCAGCCGAGGCGCAGCAGCAGTGCAGCAAACAGCAGCATGCCGATGCCTTTATGAATTTCAGGCGCGTCGTGATACCAGCCGTCGTAATAACCCAATCCGACCATCCACAAACCCAGCGCAAACATGCCGTAAATAGCCAGCGCCATAAGCCAATGTAATAAAATGGAGATGGCGCCGAAATGCTGTGTGGAATTACGCCACATATTAAGTTCCAGAAATGAAATAAGTGGCAATGAGCATCTACATTTTGCAATGAAAGATCAATTAACCTTACTTTTCTATAAAGTCGAAAATCATCTTCGGAATAAATGAGGATTTAATTAAAACTCAGTCAGGATAATTGAAGGGACGACGTAAAAAACAAGGGCTATTGCGGGATATTGCATATTGACTACACCAAATGCGGCATACCGCTGCATTGAATGTTTATTTAGGTAATTAAATGTCAACTTACGTCAATCTTGCCGACGCATAATGAGCGCCGGCATCTGTGCATCAGTCAAATCGCGCGAGTGAGAAGGGCTTCATATCGAAAGAGAACGGTTTATTCTGCGCAAATTCACTGGCAAGCTCACCCAACACGCTAGCGAATTTGAAACCGTGTCCGCTTAAACCGGTGATAATCAGGCGATTCGGCTCACCGGGCAGCGTATCAATAATGAAATCTTCATCCGGCGTATTGTCGTAGCTGCAGGCTTCACCATGCAAACAGACGCCCACGCCCGGCAGAAATTGACGCAGGAAGTTAAATGACTCGTTACCATCCACCGCGATGCTGCCAAAAGGTTTGCGATCGGCCGGCGTTTGCATCAATTGGCCACCATCGTGACGTCCCACTTTCAGCGCGTTGTTATCCGCCGGGAAGCCATAAAAGTGACTGCCATCGCTCATCTCCACAGTGAAGCCGGGGAATTTGTTGTTTTCGCTGTAGCGACCATCTGCCTGATACCAGGCGAAAACTTTACGCACCGGCGCAACCGGCAAATCAGCGACCAACTGGCTCACCCAGGTTCCGGCGCTGACCAGCAATTTACGCGCGCGGAAAATGCCTTCGCTGGTGGTGACCTGCTGCAGATCGCCATCGCGACCCATATCTGTCACCGGGCAGTTAAACAGCTGCGCGCATCCGGCTTGTTCCGCCAGCTGCACCCAGCTGCGCACCGCCTGCTCGCATTTGAGGAAGCCGGAGTTAGGCTCGAACACGCCAATATAGCCATCTGGCACCGTGAACTGCGGCCAGCGCGCGCGCACTTCATCGGCTTGCAGGATTTTCACATCCAGCTGCCACGCTTTCGCGCTATCGATAACATTTTGAATAAAGGTGGAGGTGATAGGCGCTAAGTTGAGGATGCCGCTGCGATGCATGATGCGCTCGCCGCTCTGGCGTTCCAGTTCATCCCACAGCGTCTGCGCGCGCAGAACCAGCGACACGTAACGTTCACCTTCGCCATAAGCATGGCGAATCAGGCGGGTTTCGCCATGATGCGTGCCCTGGCTGTGCGGGGGATGGGCGCTATCAATCATCAGTACCGATAAGCCAGCCTGCGTGGCGTAAAACCCGGCTGCTGCGCCTACCGAACCGCTTCCCACAACAATCAGATCATAAACCATAACGACATCACTCCAGCAAAACGGTGAAATTTTTCAACAGCATATCAAAAGAGAGCGCCCATGAAAAAGGCACCCTATTGGGTGCCCTTTCACGCGATAGTAGAAGTTAATGCTTTTGATTGTCGCGTAGGTACTGCTCGGTAGACTCTATTTTTGCAATGCCAGCTTCGAGAAGTGAGATAAACTGTCTGGCAACATCAGTAGTCAGCCAGTAGGTCGGGCCCACGTCAGCTTCTTCTTCTTTCTGCCCCTGCGAGGAGAGCGAGTGCAGGCGAATCATCATGGCGTCATAACTGTCTACGGTGCTGATATCCCATCCTACCAACGGATGAGTCTGGATGACGTCTTTATTTCTGTCCATTATAACCTCCGTATTACTCGTTAAACGAAGTGCTTCTTGAGGTTCAATGCGGCTGTATCGTGCACTAGCGAAACAATTATAACATGAAATAGCGAGTACAATAGTTAAAAGGTATGACGAACTTAATCAGAGTGAAAATAAACGCACTTCACATTGACGTTATGGCGAATAATAAAATGCCCGAAACGTCAGGCATTTTATTGGAAATAATATTGGCAGTAGTGACGAAATTATCGGCTTTTGTAAGAGGAAACTTTAGGCCGAAAAAGAGAATCTTTTAGGCGTGTGGCTCGCTTGGCAGCAGGCCGTGACGTTTCTGAATCTCTTCCGCTAGCCGGGTAAAATGCTGCTGTAACTGCTCGTCATGGTTCTGGTTTTGCGCTTCCAGCGTCAGGTTGTGGACCAGCAACTGATTGGCGCGATCGTCGAGACAGAAGGTCAAGGTGGCAAACGCATTTTCTAATACGGTTAAGCGGCGCTGTTGCTCAGCAATAAATGCCAGCAACTCTCCGAAGGTCATCGCCTCTTCTGGTTTTTCAGTAGTCATGTAAAACACCTCCTGTAAGCATGACGAGGCAAGAATAGGGGATCGTTTAACATGAGTCTAGATGCAGGCAGTTTTTCTGGCGAGAGGGAAATAAAAACAAAAAAGCCGGGTGGCGAAACCCGGCAAAAACGGCACAGTGGCTGTTAATCGTTATTAAACCAGTCGTCAGCGCTTTCCCAGGTTTCTTGTAACAGTTCGCTGATGCGTTCGCGTGACTCTTTGCAGCCACCAAACACGCTAAGTTGGTTGCCGCCGGCATAACGCACTTTGACGTGATGATCGTCGTCGGGGAAATCCTGCGTAATGCGACGGACCAGTTCGATGCTGAGTGCATCCAGTGCACCTGCAGGAAGGGGCGAAGTTTTTGCTACGGTAATTTCAACGCGCATAGAAGCCTCCGGAATAACATACTGTTTATTTGTACAGTATATTTATCCCGAAGGCAAGCAGCAGAAAATTATTCTTTGATGCGCCAGTTCAACGTTTCGCCGGCAAGGAAAGGCACCAGCGTGTCATCCGCCAGCGCAATGCTCTCTTCAACCTGCCAGGATTCTCGCACCAGCGTCAGCGTGCCTTCATTCAGCGGCAGACCATAGAAGTTCGCGCCGTTCTCCGAGCAGAAGGCTTCGAAATGGTCCAGCGCATTCAGCTCCTCAAACACCGTGGCGTACGCCGGCAATGAGGTCGGCGCATTAAACACGCCGGCGCAGCCGCAACTGGCTTCTTTCAGGTGACGCAGATGGGGCGCGGTATCGGTACCGAGGAATACGCGACGATTCCCGCTGGCAACCAGCTTACGCAGCGCTTCCTGATGAATATTGCGTTTCAAAATCGGCAAGCAGTAGAGATGCGGACGCACGCCGCCCACCAGCATGTGGTTGCGGTTGAACATCAGGTGTTGTGGCGTGATGGTGGCGCCCAGCAACTCGTTTCCTGCCGCCAGATACTCCGCTGCTTCTTTGGTGGTGATGTGCTCCATCACCACTTTCAGTGCCGGGAACTGTTTGCGCAGCGGCTCCAGCACAGTTTCAATAAAGCGCGCTTCGCGATCAAAAATATCGATATGGGAATCGGTCACTTCACCGTGCACCAGCATGGGCATGCCGATCTGCTGCATGCGATCCAGCACCTTCGCGATCGCGGCGATATTGGTCACGCCGTGGCTGGAGTTGGTGGTGGCATGCGCAGGGTAGAGTTTGGCAGCGGTAAACGTGCCGTCACGGAAGCCGCGTTCGATCTCATCGGGATCGAGTGAGTCGGTGAGATAGCAGGTCATCAGCGGAGTAAAAGCATGCTCAGCAGGTAACGCAGCCATGATGCGCTCGCGGTAAGCCACGGCAGCGGCCACGCTGATAACCGGTGGAACCAGGTTCGGCATGACAATCGCTCGACCATTTACTGCGCTGGTGTAAGGCAGTACGGCGTTGAGCATCGCGCCATCGCGCAGATGGATATGCCAGTCGTCAGGGCGGCGGATGGTGATTTGCTGAGGTTGGGCTGTCATTCAAAAAGACTCCGGCTGAGAAGAAAACGAGAGGCACGTTTAGGCCGGGGAGTAATCATAAGGATGTGGGCAACCGTTTGCACGGGATTTTATTGTGACAAACAAAAACCGCACCCGAAGGTGCGGCTACGCGGATTAATCAGTAAACGGAATCACCAATTGTCCCGGTTTCACTTCTATCCCTTTAGCGAGTTTCTTCGCCAGCGCTTCTCCTTTACTGCGGTCTGCGCTCAGCACGTAGGCGGGTTTCTCATTGAAGTAACGCTTTAGCGACTCATTGAGATAAGGCGTAAGGGTTTTCATGATCGACGCCATTTTTTCTGGCTGCACCTGCGCATCGACAATCTCCATGTCATGCAGATAAATCGCGCCTTCCTGCGCGTTGTAAACCGGCTGCGCCTTCATCTTCAGCAGCATTTCGGCCTGCTGCGGACCAAACAGCGAGCTGACATTGATATTGGCTTTACCTGAGAGGGTGATTTTGCCAGGTTCTTCACGGCCAATCTGGCTGTTGAGATCGCTCAGCACAATGTGTGCATTCACCAGCCCGGAAACGCCGATGTCTTTTTCGAAGTTATTGCGCTTTTGCAGCGCCTGATTCACTTCCTGTTCGCTGATGGTGTATTGCGTCAATTGGTTACAGCCGCTGAGTAGCACGGCAAAAAGCAGGGCGACAAGCCCGGTAAACGCCTTTTTCATATAATCCTCATCCTGATCGAAACGGCAAAACAGCGATAGCCTGCCTTAATCAGCGGCACCTGTCACCAGGAGAGGGATGAGAAGCGCCGTGGCGCTTCTCGTGGATGAGGATTATGCAGCGATGGAGGAGAGCAGATTGACCTGAGTTTGTTTCGCCATATTATCGCGATAATCGGCAACGCGGCTTGGCCACTCAATACCATTGACCAGCGTTAAGGAGCGCAGCAGCGGGAACAGATGAATATCATCTTCTGAAAGTTCGCCATTGACCGCATTGGGCTTGACGATCAGTTTGTCGAGCTGGCGCAGATCATCGCTGATGTTTTTGATCAAGCCCGGCGCGTGTTTACGCAACTCGCCGAAATCCCCGACGCTGGCCTGCTTCTTCTCGCTAAAGTAGCTGCGCGCTTCCGGCGTAGCGAATTCGGCAAAGGAGGCATCGGCGATGCGCGGCAACAGCAACTTGTTGACGTAGCCATTCACATGGCGCAGCCAGTCGCTAATCGCCGGATTGCTTTTGCCATTCAGCAGCGGTTCGTGATCGTATTTATCCACCAGCCGCACAATATCCATACTTTCCGGCACCGCGCTGCCATCAGCCTTTTGCAGAATCGGCGCCATTTTCTGGCCGATCAGTTTTTTCGGCGTTTGCTCGTCGTCATTCAACATAACGATGAGTTCTAACGGCAGATTTTTTAAGCCGAAAATCATGCGTGCTTTGACGCAGAAAGGGCAGTGATCGTAGATGTAGAGTTTCATCCCGTTTCTCCTGTGGTTCTAAGGGTGACGGAGGTCACCCTTTTTTCGGACGTGCGGGAAGTATGGAAGAGATCTGTGGCAGGGGCAAACTAGCTGCTTAAAATCGCTGGCGCCACCGAACGCGGCTGGAACTGCCACCACAACGCCAAAAGGGTGATCATCCCGACGCTGCTCAGCAGCATCCACGGCAGTTCCGGCAGCGCCCATTGCTGGCCCATATCGAACATCCAGCCACCACCGGAGTAGCCGATCAAACCGCCAATCGCGAGGCCGAGACGGCTGAAGCCCATGTAGCTACCGCGTGCGCGGGAGCTGGCGAGCGAAGCGCTGAGTGTCTCACGCGCCGGTTCAGCAATGATGGAGCCGAGATAAAAGATGGCGATCAGCATAAACAGCGACGGCAGCGAGTCGGTCATGCCAACCGGCAGCAGACTGAAAGTCATCAGGAACAAACCGGCCATCAGACGCGTTTCCAGGCGGAAGCGTTTTTCGCTCCAGCGTGCCAGTGGATAGAGCAGGCTTAATGACAACAGCGCTTCAATGGCGTACATCCACTTCACCGCAGCAGGCGCTCCGGCCACCTGATTCACCATCACCGGCAGCATCAACATCACCTGCACGGCGAGAATGTAGTAACCGGTTAATGTCAGCACATACAGTCGAAAACGCTTATCCTGCCAGACGCGTTGCATCCCTTCGCGCATCGCAATGCGTTCTGTCGAGATGCGCCACGCCGGTAACCAAATGGCGTTGAACAATGCGGCAGCGACAAACACCGCCGCGCCAACCCAGCACACCAGGCGGAAATCCCACGCCAGCAGCCAGCTACCAATCAGCGCGCCCAGCACCGCACCGGCGCTGTCCTGCATCATCAGCAGGGAGAAGAAGCGGCCGCGATCGCGTGCGCGCACCAGTTTCATCACCAGTGCGCTGCGTGGCGGGTCAAACAGCGTGCCGCCAAGACCGGATAGCAAGCAGGCGAACCACAGCAGCCAGGGTTGATGCGCCAGCGCCATGCAGGCAAAACCCGCCGCACGCATCAGCATGCCGGTGACGATCAGCGGACGCGCACCAAAACGGTCGGCAATCGCGCCGCCGAAGATGCCGAATCCCTGCTGGACGAATTGCCGCAAGCCAAGCGCAATGCCGACCATCAACGCGGCCCAGCCCAGCTGTTCGACAAAATGGATAGAGATGAGAGGAAATACCACAAAAAATCCCATCACAACCAGCATGTTATCCACTAAAAGAAATGTTTTACCGAGGCGTCGTGCCCGCGCAACCCGAGACATGCTAATTCCTGAGCAAGTGAGAGGAGATAAGAGACCAATTGGTCTATTTTCCGCCTGCTCAAAGGCGAAAAACAGCTTTCTCAGGATGATATTTTTTCATCGAATCCGCAGAAATATTAATCCTCAATCAGGATGAATCCGGAGGAACGCGTTCAAGGGTTTTACCGCAAGCGGGGTGACGGTTATAGTGAGCAGTATCGCCGCTGGCGTACATCTTTCTTAAGTTATGGATTTCAGGAGTCATGATGTTTGGCTATCGTTCTGCTGGCCCACGCGTGCGCCTCACAACCGATCGCTTAGTGGTGCGTTTAGTACATGAACGCGATGCCTGGCGATTAGCGGATTATTACGCTGAAAATCGTGCGTTTCTTAAGCCGTGGGAACCGGTGCGCGACGAGAGCCACTGTTATCCTTCCGGTTGGCAAGCACGCCTCGGGCTGATCGCTGACATGCATAAACAGGGCTCAGCCTACTATTTTGTGTTGATGGACCCGGAAGAGACCGAAGTGCGGGGTGTAGCCAACTACAGCAACGTGCTGCGCGGCTCGTTTCACGCCTGCTATCTCGGCTATTCGCTGGGCGAGAAGTGGCAAGGTCAGGGATTGATGTTTGAAGCGCTCACCACCACCCTTCGCTATATGCAACGTCAGCAACGCATTCACCGCATCATGGCAAACTACATGCCGCACAATCAGCGCAGTGGCGATCTGCTGGCGCGTCTCGGATTTGAAAAAGAGGGCTACGCCAAAGATTATTTATTGATTGATGGACGCTGGCAGGACCATGTCCTGACTGCACTGACCTACCGGGAGTGGACCCCGGATCGCCGTGGACAATAAAAAAGGATTACCCCAATGAAAATGGCCTTATCCGCGCAGGCGCTGCGCGTAATTGGATGCCTGCTGGAGAAGCAGGTCACCACGCCAGATCAATATCCGCTCTCCCTTAATGGCGTTGTCACAGCCTGTAATCAGAAATCCAACCGCGAACCGGTGCTGAATCTCAGCGAGATGGAGGTGCAAACGCAACTCGATGAGCTGGTGAAAAAGCATCTGGTGACCTCCAATAACGGCTTCGGCCAGCGCGTCAGCAAGTATGAACAGCGTTTCTGTAATTCCGCGTTCGGCAACTTGCAACTGAACAGCGCTGAAGTCGCGGTGCTGACACTGTTGTTCCTGCGCGGCGCTCAGACGCCTGGCGAGCTGCGTACCCGTAGCGGTCGTCTGCACGAATTCAGTGATATGAATGAAGTCGAGCAGACGCTTAACGGCTTGACCACGCGCGATGATGGTCCAATGGTGGTGCGCCTGGCGCGCGAACCGGGCAAACGTGAAAGCCGCTATATGCATCTGTTTGGCGGCGAAGTGGTGGAAGACGCGGCCAGCGCAGAAATTGCTAGCGACAATGGCGATTTAACCGCGCGTGTCGCGCAACTTGAAGAAACGGTTGCTCAGTTGCAGTCGCAACTGCAACAGCTGCTGCAAAAGGAGCTCTGATATGACGCTGCGCATTGGCATTGTAGGTTTAGGCGGTATCGCGCAGAAAGCGTGGCTGCCGGTGTTATCGCAGGCCAGCGGCTGGCAATTGGCTGGCGCGTTCTCACCCAATCAGGCCAAGGCGCAACCGATTTGCGACAGCTATCGCATCCCCTATTTTGGTCAGCTGGATGCGCTGGCCGCAGCCAGCGATGCGGTGTTTGTTCACAGCAGCACCGCCAGCCATTACGAAGTGGTCAAAGCGTTGTTGCTGGCGGGCAAAGATGTGTGCGTCGATAAACCGTTAGCCGAAACGCTGCAACAGGCTGAAGCACTGGTTACGCTGGCGGACAAGCATAAGCGTAAGCTGATGGTGGCATTTAATCGCCGTTTTGCGCCGCGCTATCAGCAGCTAAAAAATGACATGCCTCGCGCGGCCTCGCTGCGCATTGAGAAGCATCGCGCGGATAGCGTTGGCCCGCACGATCTGCGTTTTACCCTGCTGGACGATTATCTGCACGTAGTGGACACCGCGCTGTGGCTGGCGGGCGGCAGCCTGACGCGCGAGCTGGGGCATATCGAGACCAATGACGATGGCGCGATGCTGTACGCCGAACACCATTTCACCGCCGGTTCGCTGCAAATTACCACCAGCATGCATCGCCGCGCCGGCACGCAACGCGAAGTGGTCAGCGCCATCTGCAACGGTGATTACATCGAAATTAACGAGATGCGCGACTGGCAGCAGGAAAACCGCAGTGGCATCGTGCGTGATGTGCCGCCTGCGTGGCAAAGCCATCTTACCCAGCGCGGTTTCAGCGGCGCAGCGCACCATTTCATTCAGTGTGTTGAAAATCAGACGATGCCTGAAACCAGTGGCGAACAGGCGCTGGCGGCGCAGCGTCTGGTGGAAAAATTGTGGCGCGATGCCGAACGTGAATAATCCCTTGTAACACTCAATGCTGGTCATTTCCCGCCGTGTCAGTAGACTATCGCCGGACATCACGGGATGTCCGCGCTAAGTCGCTCATTTCTCCGACACTTTTCAGGATGCGCCACTCAATATGAATTTGTTGAAATCGCTGGCTGCGGTCAGTTCGATGACCTTGTTTTCTCGCGTACTGGGCTTTGCCCGCGATGCCATTGTGGCGCGCGTTTTCGGTGCGGGGATGGCAACCGATGCCTTCTTTGTTGCCTTCAAACTGCCCAACCTGCTGCGCCGTATTTTTGCCGAAGGCGCGTTTTCTCAGGCGTTTGTACCAATCCTGGCGGAATATAAAAGTAAGCAGGGCGAAGATGCCACGCGCGTGTTTGTGGCCTACGTTTCCGGTTTATTGACGCTGGTGCTGGCGGTGGTGACCGTGTTGGGGATGATCGCTGCGCCCTGGGTGATTGTGGTGACGGCGCCAGGTTTTGCCGATACCGCCGATAAATTCGCCTTAACCAGCGCGCTGCTACGCGTCACCTTTCCTTATATTCTGCTGATTTCGCTGGCGTCGCTGGCGGGTGCCATCCTCAATACCTGGAACCGTTTTTCCGTGCCGGCGTTTGCGCCAACGCTGTTGAACATCAGCATGATTGGTTTTGCCGTCTTCGCTGCGCCGCATTTTAATCCTCCGGTGATGGCGCTGGCGTGGGCCGTGGTGGTGGGCGGCGTGTTGCAGCTGTGCTATCAGCTGCCGCATCTGAAGAAAATTGGCATGCTGGTTCTGCCACGCCTGAATCTGCGCGATGCGGGCGTGTGGCGCGTAATGCGTCAAATGGGACCGGCGATTCTTGGCGTGTCGGTCAGTCAAATTTCACTGATCATCAACACCATCTTCGCCTCCTTTTTAGTTTCCGGTTCTGTTTCATGGATGTACTACGCCGATCGTCTGATGGAGTTTCCATCCGGCGTACTGGGCGTGGCGCTGGGCACCATTTTGCTGCCCTCGCTGGCGAAGAGTTTTGCCAGTGGTAATCAGGAAGAGTATTCACGGTTGATGGATTGGGGCCTGCGTCTCTGCTTCCTGCTGGCGTTGCCGAGCGCGGTAGCGCTGGGGATCTTGTCCGGACCGCTGACGGTCGCGCTGTTCCAGTACGGGAAATTCACCGCCTTTGATGCCTTGATGACGCAACGCGCGCTGATTGCCTATTCAGTGGGTTTGATGGGGCTGATTGTGGTGAAAGTGCTGGCACCCGGCTTCTATTCTCGTCAGGACATCAAAACGCCGGTGAAAATTGCCATCGTGACGCTGATGGTGACGCAATTGATGAACCTGGCATTTATTGGCCCGCTCAAACACGCCGGTTTGTCGCTGTCGATCGGTTTAGCCGCTTGCCTGAATGCCGCGCTGTTGTACTGGCAACTGCGTAAGCAGGATATCTTCCAGCCGCAGCCTGGCTGGTTCAGTTTCCTGACCCGTTTGCTGATTGCGGTATGTGTGATGGCCGCAGCATTGCTGGGCGTTCTGCAGGTCATGCCAGCATGGGAAGAGGGGCAGATGTGGTGGCGCCTGATTCGCCTGGCGGCAGTCTGCGCCATCGGCGGCGGCGCATACTTTGTGATGCTCGGTCTGCTCGGCTTCCGCCCGCGCGACTTCGCACGCCGCACTATGGCGTAAAAAACCTGCTCCCACGCAAACGGAAGCTTGTTTTGGTCCGGCGGTCCTCGCGCCGCTTCGCGGTTCCTTCACTTCGTACGTTAGCCTGACGGACCGGCTCAGACGGGACTTCCTTGTCCCGGCTGAGCCTTTCGCCCGCGTCCTGCGGGCAAATCCTGGCTTCCTTTCTTCGTTCAGCGCTGCGGATGCCTGCCCAAAACAAGCTCCCGTCTGCTGTTTATCTCTTGTGCGTTGTGCTTAAAACCAAAACAAAAAGGCCGCCATCCCGAAAGATAGCAGCCTGTTCAAACCCACTTTTTTACCCTTTACGGCTCAGCGTCGCCTGACCTTTGCCCAAACCATCCGGCCCGTAAAATGCCTGCGTTTGATGCGGTCGCAATACCGCCAATGCTTCATTGGTGAAGCCAATCTGATGCTGCAACAAAATCCCGTTATGCGTATTGGCATCGCGCAAGCGGCGCGTGTGCTGTTGAATACGCGCCCAGCGGTTTTCGCGATCGCTGTGATCACCATAGGGCGCCTGCGTACCAAGGGATTTCTCGGTGGTGCGGCGCATCTCGTCCAGATAATTCAACGTGGTCAGCAGCGCGCTTTTATCTTCAGAAATACGCTGCAGCATGTTGCCATTAACCTGGCCGGCAGAAAGTTGCTGTTGTTCTTCATCCATTACCACCGCAAGGGATGTCAGCACGTCCTGCATTTTGTCTAAGGTGATCAGCAGATTGTCCATTGGGATTAGTTACCCTCTAAATACGCCTTGGTATCGGCGATCAGCGCGTCGGCGATCTTACCGGTATCCATTTTCAATTCGCCATTACGAATGGCCGTCTTCAGCTGCTCAACGCGCGCTGTGTTAATGTCTTTGCTGCCAGGCTGCATCAGTTGCGCCTGCGCGCTACTCAACTTCACTTCTGCACCGCTTTCGCTGGTGGTGTTGGCTACTGGCGTCGCGCTCTGACGCACTTTACCGCTGTTATCGTTGGTATCGCGTGTTTGAACAGTGCTAACCGGATTCGTAGGCTGCGTTCTGTCGATGCTCATGGTAAGGCTCCTGTAAGGTCAGTTGGGGGTCAGCCAACTGAGTCAGCATAGGGTAATGTCTTTGTTGATATCTCTATCGGCAGAAAAACAGGGTTCTTTAACGCTTTATAGCGATATCAGAATATTCCCATCCGCGTCGACGCGACCACTGACAACCTGACCATTTCCCATCCTCACGCGCACCATTTGTGCCGCGCTGGCGTTGTTCAGCGCACGTCCTTCGCTGCTGGCATTAAACCCGTTTCCACTGGCGACTACCATCACATTTTGACCGGCTTTCACGCGCCACGGCTGGCGCACCATGGTGGCAGTCACCGGCTGTCCTGGCGGGATATCGCGCAGCGCGACCGCATCGATGACGCCGCTGCTATCCATCAAGGCGCGTGCCGGCAATTCATCCAGCCGCCCGGTTTCAAGACGCACATCAGATGGGCTGAGATTGCTGCCGCGCGCCACCTGACGACTCGCCACCAGATATTGTCCGGTGACCTGTACCTGCACCTGCAGGAAACGACGGTTTTGATCGCAGTTAGCGGCGATGCTGATGTTGCCCCACTGACGGCTATTACCGGGCAGCTGCAGTTCAGGGGTTTCGCAGTTTGGCCACTGCGCCTGCGGTGTACGCACCACCACCGTCATGCCTGCGGCATGTTGTGGGTCGCGTGCCTTAAAAAATTGGGTCAACTGCGCGGTAAGGTCCGCGGCAGAACTGGGGAGCGCCAGTGCCAGCAACAGTGTGACTAGCAAGGTGGAATATCTGCGCATAACGCCTCCTGACGAGAAGATGGCAGTGAGTCTACGCCTCGCGCAAAAAAACCAATGTCAAAAATAGCCGTCATTTTTGCTGCTATTCAGACGATCACCCTTGCATTTGTCCCCTTAAGCTGTCAGCTCGAAATTCTCATTCGCGGAGGAAGCATGCTCGACAAACTCGATGCCGCGCTGCGATTTGGTACTGAAGCGTTAAACCTGCGAGCTCAGCGTCAGGAAATTCTGGCGTCAAACATTGCCAACGCCGATACCCCGGGCTACCAGGCGCGGGATATCGACTTTGCCAGCCAACTGAGCAAGGTGATGCAAAACGGTCGCGCCGAAGGCAGCAGTCTGGCGCTGAATGTGACGTCCTCACGCCACATTGAAGCGCAAACTAACTCTCAGCCGTCACTGGATCTGCTGTACCGCATTCCCGATCAACCCGCCGCGGATGGCAACACCGTGGATATGGATCGCGAACGTACACAGTTTGCTGATAACAGCCTGAAATACCAAACCGATCTCACCCTCATCAGTAGCCAGATTAAAGGCATGATGAGCGTTCTGCAGGGGCAATAAGCATGGCATTGCTGAATATCTTTGATATCGCCGGTTCTGCGATGACAGCGCAATCACAGCGCCTCAACGTCAGCGCCAGTAACCTGGCCAACGCCGACAGCGTTACTGGCCCAGATGGCCAGCCTTACGTGGCAAAGCAGGTGATTTTCCAGACCGACGCCGCACAAGGTGCAGCCACCGGCGGCGTTAAGGTCGCAGGCGTGGTGAACGATCCTACTCCGGCAAAACTGGTGTACGACCCGGGTAATCCGCTGGCGGATCAGAAGGGCTACGTCAAGATGCCGAACGTTGATGTTGTGTCCGAAACCGTTAACACCATGTCCGCGTCGCGCAGCTACCAGGCCAACGTTGAAGTGCTGAACACGGTGAAGTCAATGATGATGAAAACTCTCACCATCGGTCAGTAACGGAGAACGAATATGAGCGTAGCAGTAGGCATTAAAGACAGTCTGGACCCAACGGTACTGACCTCCAGCAGCGCCTCGAGCGGTAACTCTTCCGCCGACCTGCAGAATCAGTTCCTTAACATGCTAGTGGCGCAGCTGAAAAACCAGGATCCCACCAATCCTATGGATAACAGCCAGCTCACCACCCAGTTGGCACAGATAAACACCCTAAGCGGTATCGAAAAGCTGAATACCACACTGGGATCCATCTCCGGCCAGATCACGACCAGCCAGTCGCTGCAGAGTTCAACGCTGATTGGTCACGGTGTCATGGTCAAGGGATCTCAGGTACTGGTGGGCAGCGGAACCACGACGCCATTTGGTGTTGAGCTGGCGACCGCGTCGACTGCCACCAGTGTCACCATTAAAGACAGTAATGGCGCCACGGTCCGCACCATCGATCTCGGCAAACTGAGCTCTGGCGTTCACACCTTCTCGTGGGACGGCAAACTGGATGACGGTTCTACTGCCGCGGATGGCAAATATTCTGTCTCACTGGCCGCCAGCAATGGCAGCACGCAACTGGTGGCGCAGCCGCTGAATTATGCCTATGTCAATGGCGTCAGCACCACTGATGGCACCACAAAACTGGATCTCGGCACCATGGGCTCCGCGACCCTCGATGAAATTCGTCAGATTCTCTGATTAACCTTTTTGCAGGAGAGATTACATGTCTTTTTCACAAGCGGTGAGCGGCCTGAATGCTGCTTCCAGCAACCTGGATGTGATTGGTAACAACATCGCCAACTCCGCCACAGCCGGTTTTAAATCCAGCACCATTGCCTTTGCCGATATGTTTGCCGGTTCTAACGTCGGTCTGGGGACTAAAGTTGCCGCCGTTATCCAGAACTTTGGTGATGGCAGTACTACATCAACCAGTCGTGGATTGGACGTCGCGCTGAGCGGCAACGGCTTCTTCCGTATGACCGACGCTAGCGGCGGTGTGTTCTATTCCCGTAACGGCCAGTTCACGCTGGATGCAAACCGTAACCTGGTGAACACCCAGGGACTGAACGTCTCTGGTTATCCGGCCAGTGGCACACCACCCACCATTCAGACCGGTGCGAATCCGGTGGCGCTGAGCATTCCAACCACGCAGATGGGCGCTCGCGCAACGACCACCGCGACACAGGTTGCGAACCTGAACTCCACCAGCACCACGCCGAGTGTCACCACCTTTGATAAGTCCAATGTAGATAGCTACAACGCAAAAACCACCATGACGGTGTATGACACTCAGGGTAACGATCACCAGTTAGATATGTATTACATCAAAACGGCAGATAACACCTGGACCGTGCATATGGTTGACTCCACCACCGGTAATGAAGTCGGTAACACTGCGGGCGGTGACAGTCTGGGCTACCAGATGCAATTTGATGCTAACGGTAAGCTGACGCAGGTAGGGAAAATCACTGCAACGGGTGTTGCAGATACCAGCGCCTCACTGGCAAACCTGGTTGTGGGTGGCACCAACGGTGCGGATGGCATGAATATCAGCCTGAGCATGCTGGGCAGCCTGCAGCAAAACACCGGTGCAACCACCTTTGGTAACCCAACGCAAGACGGTTATCAGCCTGGCGATTTGACCAGCTACACAATTAATGATGACGGCACCATTACCGGCACTTACTCGAACCAGAAAACCCAGTTGTTGGGTCAGATCGTGTTGGCGAGCTTCTCTAACCCGGAAGGTTTGAAGTCTGAAGGCGATAACGTCTGGTCAGCAACCAGCTCATCAGGTCAGGCCGCGGTCGGTCTGGCAGGCACCGGTACTTACGGCAACCTGACTTCAGGTGCGCTGGAGGCGTCCAACGTCGATATGAGTAAAGAGCTGGTGAATATGATCGTTGCGCAGCGTAACTATCAGGCCAACAGCCAGACCATCAAAACTCAGGACCAGATTCTTAACACCCTGGTTAACTTACGTTAATTCGCTAACGGGATTGCCTTATGGATCACGCAATATATACCGCCATGGGCGCGGCCAGTCAGACGTTGGAGCAGCAGTCGGTAACGGCCAGCAACCTTGCCAACGCCTCAACGCCGGGCTTTCGTGCTCAGCTCAACGCGTTGCGCGCGGTGCCGGTCAGCGGCTGGTCGCTGCCAACACGTACGCTGGTTGCCGCTTCCACGCCGGGCGCCGATATGTCACCGGGCTCGATGGATAACACCGGCCGCACGCTGGATGTAGGTGTCGCGCAGGACGGCTGGTTGGCAGTGCGTGCCGCTGACGGTACCGAAGCTTATACCCGCAACGGCAACATGCAGATCAGCTCGACCGGTATTTTGACCATTCAGGGCAATCCCGTGATGGGCGATGGCGGTCCGATCGCCATCCCGCAAGGTGCTGAATTGACCATCGCGGCGGACGGTACCATCACCTCGCGTAACGCCGGTGATGCGCCGAACGCCACGGTGCAGATTGGTCGCCTGAAGCTGGTGCGCGCCACCGGTAAAGAGATGCAACGCGGTGATGACGGCATGTTTCGCCCTAACCAGCAAACCCAGGCGACGCGCGGCGCGGCGCTGGCGAACGATGCCACCATGACGGTGATGCCTGGCGTGCTGGAGGGCAGTAACGTGAAGCCGGTGGAAACCATGGTCGATATGATCGCCAACGCCCGACGTTTTGAGATGCAGATGAAAGTGATCTCCAACGTCGATGAAAACGAACAGAAAGCTAACAGCTTGCTCAACATGAGCAGCTAAGGCGTAAGGAAAACACCATGATTCGTTCTTTATGGATCGCCAAAACCGGTCTTGACGCTCAGCAAACCAACATGGACGTCATCTCCAACAACCTCGCGAACGTAAGCACCAACGGCTTTAAACGTTCGCGCGCGGTATTCGAAGATTTAATGTACCAAACCCTGCGTCAGCCGGGCACCCAGTCGTCGGAGCAAACCACGCTGCCGTCTGGTTTGCAGATCGGTACCGGTGTGCGTCCTGTCACCACCGAACGTCTGCATCAGCAGGGTAACCTGTCGCAGACCAGCAACTCGAAAGACGTGGCGATTAACGGCCAGGGTTATTTCGAAGTGCAGATGCCGGACGGCACCTCGGCGTATACCCGTGATGGTTCATTCCAGGTTGACCAGAACGGTCAGCTGGTGACCAACGCCGGTTATCCGGTGCAGCCAGGCATCACTATTCCGGCCAACGCCACCAGCATCACTATCTCGCGCGATGGCGTAGTGAGCGTAACGCAGCAGGGCCAGACCAACCCAGCACAGGTCGGTCAGCTGACGCTGAGCACCTTCATGAACGATGCGGGCCTGAATAGCCAGGGTGAAAACCTCTATCAGGAGACGCAGGCATCCGGTGCGGCAACGCAGAGCACGCCGGGCCAGAACGGTGCGGGTCTGCTGTATCAGGGTTATGTCGAAACCTCAAACGTCAACGTGGCGGAAGAGTTGGTGACCATGATTCAGACGCAGCGCGCCTACGAGATCAACAGTAAAGCGATCAGCACCTCCGATCAGATGCTGGCGAAGTTAACCCAGCTGTAATGCTGGTGTCGTTGGGCCAGCCTGGCTGGCCTGATTAAGCAACATGAATAAGGTTAGAACTCCGTGGCGAAGCAAGTGATTCTCAAGCCTGGTCATTGGTTGGTAGCCACGCTGCTACTCACTCTTAACGGTTGTGCGCTGGTTCCGCGCACGCCACTGGTGCAAGGGGCGACAACGGCAGAGCCGACGCCATCCGCACCACCAGTGGTGAACGGTTCCATTTTTCAGGGCGTCGCACCGCTGAACTACGGCTATCAGCCGCTGTTTGAGGATCGCCGTCCACGCAACATTGGCGACACATTGACGATCACCTTGCAGGAAAACGTCAGCGCCAGCAAAAGTTCTTCCGCTAACGCCAGCCGCGATGGCAGCAACAGTTTTGGTGTGACAGGTGTACCAACCGGCCTCAGTGGTCTGGTGGGTGCCGGTGGCGAAAAAGCCACGCTGGATGCCAATGGCAAAAATGACTTCGCCGGCAAAGGTGGCGCGACGGCAAATAACACCTTTACGGGCACCATCACCGTCACCGTCAATCAGGTGTTGTCGAACGGCAACCTGCGCGTGGTGGGTGAGAAACAGATCGAAATTAACCAGGGCACCGAATTCATCCGCTTCTCGGGCGTGGTTAACCCACGCACCATCAGCGCCAGCAATGCGGTGCTCTCCACCGCGGTGGCCGATGCACGTATTGAGTACGTCGGAAATGGTTATATCAATGAAGCGCAGACGATGGGCTGGTTCCAGCGTTTCTTCCTGAACGTCTCGCCGATGTAAGAGGTAGTAACAATGAATATGACGACTCTGCTCCGCCTAAGCCTCTGCTTACTGCTTGGTTTCAGCGTTCTGGCGCATGCTGATCGCATTCGCGATCTGACCTCCGTACAGGGCGTGCGCGATAACCAGCTGATCGGTTACGGCTTGGTGGTGGGCCTTGATGGTACCGGTGACCAGACCACGCAAACGCCGTTTACCACGCAAACCGTGAGCAACATGCTCTCCCAGCTCGGTATTACCGTGCCAGCGGGCACCAATATGCAGCTGAAAAACGTGGCGGCCGTTATGGTCACCGCCAAGCTGCCGACCTTTGCGCGTCAGGGACAAACCGTTGATGTGGTGGTCTCCTCGCTGGGTAACGCCAAAAGTCTGCGCGGCGGTACGCTACTGATGACGCCGATGAAAGGCGTCGATAACCAGGTTTATGCGCTGGCGCAGGGTAACATTCTGGTTGGTGGTGCCGGCGCTTCAGCCGGTGGCAGCAGCGTGCAGGTTAACCAGCTGAACGGTGGCCGTATTACCGGCGGCGCCACGGTAGAGCGTGAACTGCAGAGCAACTTTGGTAGCCAGAACACCATCAACCTGCAGCTGAATAATGAAGACTTCAGCATGGCGCAGCGCATCGCCGACGCCATCAACAGCCGTGGCATTGGTTCCGCGCAGCCGCTGGATGCGCGTACCGTGCAGATCCGTGTTTCGCCGAATAACAGTTCGCAGGTGCGTCTGCTGGCAGAGATTCAGAACCTCGACGTTTCGGTGCCGCTGGAAGATGCCAAGGTGATTATCAACTCACGTACCGGTTCGGTAGTGATGAACCGCGAAGTGACGCTGAATACTTGTGCGGTGGCGCAGGGCAACCTGTCGGTTACTGTTAATCAGCAGCAGAACGTCAGCCAGCCTGATACGCCGTTGGCGGGTGGTCAGACCGTGACCACCAACAATACCCAGATCGATCTGCGTCAGAGTGGCGGCGCGCTGCAACGGGTTAACGCCAGCGCCAACCTCAACAACGTGGTACGTGCGCTGAATGCGTTGGGTGCATCTCCGATTGAGCTGATGTCGATTTTGCAATCGATGGAAAGCGCAGGCTGCTTGCGCGCCAAACTGGAAATTATCTGATGAACGATACGCAATCGCTGGTGAATGCGGCGTACGACAGCCGCTCGCTGAACGACCTGAAACGCGAAGCCGCCGCCGACCCGAAAGGGAAGGCGATGCAGGTGGCCAAGCAGGTGGAAGGGATGTTTGTGCAGATGATGATGAAAAGTATGCGCGCAGCGCTGCCGCAGGATGGCTTGCTGAGCAACGATCAGACGCGGCTTTTCACCTCGATGTACGATCAGCAGATTGCGCAGGACATTGGCAAGCGCGGTCTCGGCATGGCCGATATCATCGTTAAGCAGATGCAGCCCGCTCAGGAGCCGGATGAAACCGCCGGTACGGTGCCGATGAAGCTGGATAACAGCTTCATCTATAGCAATCTGCCGTCGAATCAGCTGGAGCAGATGGTGCGTAAAGCGGTGCCGCGTTTGCCAGTCTCGCCGAGCAGTTTGCCCAGCGACAGTAACGACTTTATCGCCCAGCTGGCGCAACCGGCGCAGGTCGCCAGCCAGCAGAGCGGCATTCCACATCACCTGATTCTGGCGCAGGCCGCGCTGGAATCCGGCTGGGGCCAGCGACAGATCCTGACGCGCGACGGCAAGCCGAGTTACAACGTGTTTGGTATTAAGGCGAGCGGCGACTGGAAGGGCGCAACTACCGATATCATGACCACCGAATACGAAGGTGGCGTGGCGAAAAAAGTGCGCGCCAGTTTCCGTGTGTATGGTTCCTATATGGAAGCGCTCAGCGATTACGTCAAACTGCTGTCCAATAATCCTCGCTATGCCGCCGTTGCCAACGCACCGAGTGCCGAGCAGGGCGCGCGTGCCTTGCAGGCTGCCGGTTACGCGACCGATCCAAAGTATGCGCAGAAACTGGTGGGAATGATCCAGCAATTCAAAAACATGGGCGAAAAAGTGGTGAAGGCTTACAGCAACGACATCACCGATTTGTTCTGATTTTTGCTCTCAAGTTTCACTTAAGCACGCCGATAACAATCACATGCCACGGGCGTTCACCGCCCGCGCAATCGCACTGATGACTGCCAGCCCGGTTAACGGGAAATTAAGGAACCGAGATGTCCAGCATAATTAACTCAGCGATGAGTGGGCTGAGCGCCGCACAGGCTGCATTAAGCACCACCAGTAATAACATCAGCAATTACACGGTAGCGGGCTATTCGCGTCAGACGGCGATTCTGTCGCAGTCGAACAGCACCTTACAGGGCAACAGCTATTACGGCAACGGTGTGACGCTCTCCGGCGTGCAACGCGAGTATGACGAGTTCATCACCGCTCAGCTACGCGGCTCCAGCGCTAACTACAGCGCCGTGAATACGCAGTACAACCAAATTTCGAACATTGATGATCTGCTGTCGACGTCGACCACCAGCTTGTCGACCTCAATCCAAAGCTTCTTCACCAACGTGCAGAACGTGGTGAGTAACGCCAACGATCCGTCGGCGCGTCAATCAATGCTGAGTTACGCACAAGGCCTGGTGAACCAATTCCAGACCACCGCGCAATATCTCAATAATATGCAGAACAGCGTTAATACGGATATCGCCTCGAACGTCGACCAAATCAACACCTTCACCAGTCAGATTGCCGACCTGAACAGTCAGATCGCCAAGCTGACCACCGGCGGTGGCGCGGCGCCGAACAATTTGCTGGATCAGCGCGATCAGTTAGTGAACAGCCTGAATAATGTGGTTGGCGTTAACGTATCCCAACAGGATGGTAGCTATATCGTCTCAATGGGCAGCGTGACCTTGGTGAACGGTAAAAACTCGACCAGTTTGGTGGCGATGCCGTCCAGCAGCGATTCAACACGTACCACTGTCGGCTATGTCGATAAGCAGGCGGGTAACGTTGAGATCCCTGAGAAGACGTTAACCACCGGTTCCCTTGGTGGTTTGCTGGCGTTCCGCACGCAGGATCTGGATACCGCGCAAAATCAGCTCGGCCAGTTAGCTGCGGCGTTCGCTACAAGTTTCAATACCGTGCACAGCGAAGGCTATGACAGCAACGGCGATCAGGGCGGTAACTTCTTTAACATCGGTTCGCCAACCGTGGTGGGTAACAGCAAAAACACCTCAGCGGCTACCGTTACGGCTGCATGGTCAGACACCAGCGCGATGAAAGCGTCTAACTACACCGTAAGTTATGACGGCAGTAATTGGTCGGTGACCCGCATGTCTGACAACGTGAAGTTTAGCGTTACGCCAGATACGACTGACGGCACCCTTAACTTTGATGGTCTGAAACTGACGGTGAGCACCTCACCCGCGCCAAACGCTAAAGACAGTTTCCTGGTCAAACCGGTACAGAACGTCATTGCCGGTATGTCGGTGGCGATCACCGATGAGTCTGAAATTGCTGCGGCATCCAGTGCAACCAGCGGTGAAAGTGACAACCGTAATGCGCAGAAATTATTGGATCTGCAGGACAGTAAATTGGTGAATGGTAATGCGACCATTGCCCAAGCTTATGCCAGTATTGTTAGCACCGTTGGCAACAAAACCAGCACATTGAAAACTGCCAGCACTACGCAAGAAAACGTGGTGACTCAGTTAAGCGATCGTCAGCAGTCAGTGTCAGGGGTCAACCTTGATGAAGAATACGCTAACCTGACTAAGTATCAGCAGTTCTATATGGCGAACGCGCAAGTGCTGCAAACGGCGGGCACCATTTTTAATGCGCTGATGGGCATCCGCAGCTAAGCATAGAGGATAAAACCATGCGTCTTAGTACCAATATGATTTTCAACCAGCAGGTACGCGGAATTACGGATTCGCAAGCCTCGTGGTTAAAAGTAGGCGACCAACTGGCAACAGGGAAACGCGTGAGCAATCCCTCGGATGATCCTATTGCAGCGTCACGCGCGGTAGTGCTATCTCAGTCCCAGGCTAAAAGCACTCAATATGCTACGGCGCGCAGTTTTGCCGATCAAAGTTTGTCGATGGAAGAGAATTCACTCTCAAGCGTGACCAGCAGTATCCAGGATGCGCAGACCATGATCGTGTATGGTTCTACCGGTACGCTGAGTGACGATGACCGCGCATCGATTGCCACTAAACTTGAAGGTATTCGCTCACAATTACTCAATCAGGCCAACAGCCGTGATGGTAACGGTCGTTACATTTTTGCTGGCTATCAAACGGATGTCGCGCCTTTCAGCGATGCGGGTGCGCCGGCAGGTGTCTCTTACGTCGGCGGCGCTGAAGCCATTACGCAGAAGGTCGATGATGGTCGTACGATGGCGGTAAGTAATACGGGATCGTCAGTGTTTATGTCGATCACCAGCAATTCAAAAGTCGAACCTGATGGCAGTCCTAGCGAAACCAACCTTTTTAACATGCTCGATAGTGCAATCGCAGCGCTCAAGACGCCGCAGGATGATGCTGATGACGCAACCAAGCAGGTTTTCCAGGATGCCATGGATAAATCCAACCGTGGTTTGAGCAACTCCTTGAACAACGTGTTGGCAGTGCGTTCAGCAGTAGGCTCACAGTTGGCGGAACTGGATACGCTGGATGCCCAAGGTGATGACCGTGACACCATTATGGCAACGCAAATGACGGATCTGGTGCAGGTTGATTATACCCAAGCCATCTCTAATTACACCATGCAGCAAACGGCGTTACAGGCGTCGTACAAGACGTTTACCGATATGTCGAAACTCTCTTTATTTCAGCTTAATTCGTAATTGACCTGAACCTTTGAGCGTACTTTAACCGGGTGCGCTTAGTTTCTCCCACCGCCTTTCGGGGCCGTGGGATTTTTTTTGCCTGTTATTCCTTGCGCCATTTATGGCGGTCGCAGGCAATAAAAAACCCCGGACTGGCCGGGGTTTGATGTTGACTGACTTGCTAGTGCTTACGCGCTTTCCGGACGGGTTGCCGGTGCGGTTGCCTGATGCGTCGCGCTGTGACCTCCGGCTGAGCCGCGGCCCTCGAAACCAAACGCTGGACGGACCCAGTCGCTATTGCGAACCGGTTCAGGTTCCCACGCCGGTGCCGGTGCTTTGGTCATCGGTGCAGTTGCGTGATGTTTAAAGCGCGTCTCAACCGTGGTCACTGCGGTATCACGTGCCGCAACCGGCGCATGAGGTTCCGTGACCGGTGTAACTTCGGCTTCAGCCGCAACTGGCGCAGCCAGCACGTCTTCAACCTGAGCTTCCACTGCTGGCGAAACATCAGCTGGTGCCTGTTCAACAACCGCAGCCAATTCGCTAACTGCTTCTTCAGGTTTAGCTTCTTCAACAACAACAGCCGGTTCCGCTTCAGCTGCGGTTTCCTGAGCAACCTGTTCATCAGCAGCAGAAATTACGGCTGGCTCTTCGTTAACAGGCGCGGCAATTGGCGATACGTCATCAGTATTCACCACTGGCACATCGGTATGTGCTTGCGGTTCAGCCTGATGCACCGCTTCTTCAGCGGCAACCTGCTCAACGGCCGGTTCAACAGCTGCCGGCTGAGTTTCTGCATCAGCGGCTTGCTGGTAGCCGTAATCCGTCACTTCATGCATCGCATCTTGCGTGCTGTACTCTTCCTGCGCTTGCGCAACCGGGTAAGAGATCCACACTTTGCCTGACGCCATTTCTGGAGAGGCAGCAGCCGATTCCAGCGGCATTGCTGACTGCGTTGGGTAACGCTCGTCACGATAACGACGACGACGCTGGCCACTCACGCGCAGGTGACGCGGTGAACGACGTGAACGGCGCGGCATATTGGCGCTATCACGGTTATCGCTATCATCTTGCTCGTCATTGCTGGCTTCAGGATGTTCGTTGTACTGAGCGCGCGGCGCAGTTTCAATGGCGGCTTCGTGCACCACTGGCGCTTCGGCAGCAATTTCAGTGGTGTCGCCCACACGCACGCGCTGTGACAGCTGACGCTGCTTACGACGCGGCATTACCTGAACGCGTTCTTCTTCCTGCTCGACGTTTTCGTTAACGACAGGCGCCTGAACAACCGGCTCAGCGGCTTTCTGATCCTGCTGCTGATTGCGCTTCTCTTCCTGACGACGACGCTGGCGATCGGCACGCTGTTCGCGGCGCTGTTGCTGCTGCTCATCACGTTGCTCAAGCGCTTCATCGCTCAGGACCGGACGCGCTTCACGCGGCTCGTTCTGACGCTTGTTGCGACGATTGTCCTGATTGTCACGCGGTTCACGGGCTTCACGTGGCTCACGTGCTTCACGCGGCTCGCGCGGTTCACGACCTTCGCGCACCTGACCATTCTCGCCATTACGCGGAGTACGTTCGCGACGGTTGTTGCGGCGATTGTTATTGTTGCGACGTTCGCCACGCTGCTGGGTATTTTCAGATTCAGCAGCAACAACGGCTGGGGATTCTTGTTTAGTTTCAGCAGGAGCCGCAGCTGGTGCATCACCGGCAAACAGTTTCTTCAATCCGCTCAGCAGGCGTGCCACGAAGCCGGTGTTAGTCACCGCTGGTGCTGCAACAGCAGGCTTGGTTTTCACTTCTGCTGCAGGCTGAGACTCTTTCACCACTTCAACCGGCGCAGGCGGCGCATCAGGCATCGCGAAGGCGGCCAATGCTGGCTGCTCCGGACGACGACGCTCAGCGTGCTCTTCTTCAGAAGGCAGCGCCATTTCCGCTTCGTGCAGTTTCGGTAAGTGATAGCTCAGCGTTTGCGTCTCTTCGCCGGTGCGAACACGCAGTACCGAGTAGTGTGGCGTTTCCATCTGATCGTTTGGCACGATGATGGCTCGCACGCCGCCCTGGCGTTTTTCGATGGCGCTTACGGCATCACGCTTTTCGTTCAGCAGGTAAGAGGCGACCTGAACCGGAACAATCGCATGCACCTCTTTGGTGTTGTCTTTCAGCGCTTCTTCTTCAATCAGACGCAGAATAGACAGCGACAGCGATTCGTTATCACGGATGGTGCCGGTACCGCTGCAGCGTGGGCAGACGTGATGGCTGGATTCACCCAGTGACGGGCTCAGACGCTGACGCGACATCTCCAGCAAACCGAAGCGTGAAATGTGGCTGATCTGAATACGCGCACGATCCTGACGCACCGCTTCACGCAGACGATTCTCCACCGCGCGCTGGTGGCGCACTGGCGTCATGTCGATGAAGTCGATAACAATCAGGCCGCCGAGATCGCGCAGACGCAATTGGCGAGCAATCTCATCGGCCGCTTCCAGGTTGGTGTTATAGGCAGTTTCTTCGATATCACCGCCGCGAGTAGCGCGTGCAGAGTTGATATCAATCGCCGTCAGGGCTTCGGTGCTATCGATAACAATCGATCCGCCTGATGGCAGACGCACTTCACGCTGGAAGGCTGATTCAATCTGCGATTCGATTTGGTAGTGGCTGAACAGCGGAATTTCGCCAGTGTAAAGTTTGATTTTGCTGCTGAAGTCCGGACGACCCAGTGCAGCAATGTGCTGACGAGCCAGTTCCAGGACTTTTGGATTATCGATAAGGATTTCACCGATATCCTGACGCAGATAGTCGCGGAAGGCGCGCACGATAACGTTGCTTTCCTGATGGATCAGGAAAGGCGCCGGGCGGCTGTCTGCGGCTTTCTTAATGGCTTCCCAGTGCTTCATACGGAAGCTGAGATCCCACTGCAGTGATTCGGCAGATTTGCCTACGCCCGCCGTGCGGACGATCAATCCCATGCCGTCAGGAAGTTCCAGTGCGGAAAGTGCTTCTTTTAACTCGGTACGATCGTCGCCCTCAATGCGGCGTGAAATACCACCGGCACGTGGGTTGTTCGGCATCAATACCAGATAGCTACCGGCCAGAGAAATAAAGGTAGTCAGTGCTGCACCTTTATTACCGCGTTCCTCTTTATCAATTTGAACGATAACTTCCTGACCTTCACGCAGCACATCTTTGATATTCGGACGACCATGTGCGTTGTAATTGGCGGGGAAGTATTCGCGGGAAATTTCTTTCAGAGGGAGGAAACCGTGACGTTCTGCACCGTAATCAACAAATGCAGCTTCAAGGCTGGGTTCAACGCGGGTGATTTTACCTTTGTATATGTTGGCTTTTTTCTGTTCGTGTCCAGGACTTTCAATATCCAGATCGTACAGACGTTGTCCATCAACCAGGGCAACGCGCAACTCCTCCTGCTGAGTTGCGTTAATTAACATTCTTTTCATCGTGACTTACTCGTTATTCTCACATGAGTGATCTAGCTGCGGGCATCGTTACCCTGGACGAGAATCAACCGATGGCCCCGTGTCTTAATGCACTGACGTCAACCTCACGGTTGTCGGCGGCTAAAGGGGCGCAAATCTTGTCGGTGGCCTGTTTTTCATAAGGAAATCCAGCGCCTGAAGGTGGAAATGTTACAGAGTATTCAAAAATCCACACATCCTGGTCTGTCGTCCAGGCCGCAACCCGCAGCCCGCTAAGTGCCTGATTTAACATTACGTCTTACGCCATTGCTGCGTGTCCGTTCAATCCGGCAAAATGACTTATTTCGCTCTTTTCCTGCCTGAATCTTTCCAGGGCAGAAACCCCTGCATTATTCCATTGCTAACCAACATTAAGCAAGGCGACTTTTGCCAAGCTGAGTAGTTTATTCGTCCATAACCTGTTCATTTGCAGGGCTAATCATCGCATCGCTGAAAATGTCGCCATTTTCACCGTTTCATCACGCGACAAAGAGAGAGTTAAGCACAGAAAAAGGGGTGGCGCTATCCAGGGACACTAATTAGAATCGCCGCCATGAAAACAGAGAATCCCGGCGTACAGTATGTCGCCATCACGGCTGAAAATGCCGGACAACGAATTGATAACTTTTTGCGCACCCAGCTCAAGGGCGTGCCGAAAAGCATGATTTATCGCATTTTGCGTAAAGGTGAAGTGCGGGTGAATAAAAAGCGCGTTAAACCGGAATATAAGCTGGAGGATGGCGACGAGCTGCGTATTCCGCCGGTGCGGGTTGCCGAGCGCGAAGAGAATACGGTTTCACCGAAGCTGGATAAAGTCGCGGCGCTCACCAATGCCATTCTCTATGAAGATGATTACCTGATGGTGCTGAATAAGCCGTCGGGCACGGCGGTGCACGGCGGCAGCGGATTAAGTTTCGGCGTGATTGAAGGGCTGCGTGCGTTGCGTCCGGAAGCGCGATTCCTTGAGTTAGTCCATCGCCTCGATCGTGATACTTCCGGCATCCTGCTGGTGGCGAAGAAGCGTTCTGCGTTGCGCTCTCTGCATGAGCAGCTGCGCGAAAAAGGCATGCAGAAGGATTATCTGGCGCTAGTGCGCGGTGACTGGCCGTCGCATCTGAAAGTCGTGCAGGCACCGCTGCTGAAAAACATTTTGCAGAGCGGCGAGCGTGTGGTGCGCGTGAGTGCGGAAGGCAAGCCTTCTGAGACACGCTTTAAAGTCGAAGAGCGCTTCGGTTTCGCGACCTTGGTGAAAGCCAGTCCGGTGACCGGCCGTACGCATCAGATTCGTGTGCATACGCTGCACGGCGGCCATCCCATCGCCTTTGACGATCGTTACGGTGACCGCGACTTTGATGCGCAATTGGGTTCGACGGGCTTATCGCGTCTGTTCCTGCATGCTGCAGCGTTGACCTTTACCCATCCCAACACCGGAGAAGTGCTGCGGATGGAAGCGCCCCTGGATGGCGCACTCAAGAATTGCCTCGCCAAACTGCGTCAGAAAAAAGCCTGATGATCCGGGCATCAACACAATGCGTTGATGCCCACCTTTCTTAGCATTTCATCCAGCGCAATCAGCGGTAAACCAATCAAGGTATTGGGATCGCGACCTTCCAGCCTGTCAAATAAACAAATCCCCAAACCTTCGCTTTTGAAACTGCCAGCGCACTGCAGCGGCTTTTCTTTATCAACGTAGCCCCGAATCTCTTCAGCACTCAATTCGCGGAAATGTACGATAAAGGGTTCACAAATGACCGATTGTTTGCCGCTCTGCGGTTGCAATAGCGCCAGACCGGTATAAAAGGTGATGGTGTTGCCGCTGGCGGCTGCGAGTTGCTGGCAGGCTTTCTCCACCGTATGCGGTTTACCGGTTATCTCGCCATTCAGCACGCAAACCTGATCAGACCCGATTATCCAGCTGTCTGGGTAACGTGCGGCCAGCGCCTGCGCTTTGGCTAATGCCAGACGCTGCACCAGCTCAGGGGCCGTTTCATTCGGCAGCGGGGATTCGTCGCAATCCGGGGCGGCGGTAATAAAAGGCAGGCCCAGCTTGCTCAGCAACGCCTGACGAAAAGGGGAGGTAGAGGCTAAAACCAAAGGTGTCGTCATTTTTTTTCAGAATAGATAGCGTAAAGATGACAGTCATTTTAAACTATGCGCCGCACTGGATGCGACTAACGGGTGAAAGATGCCGTAAACCGGCCTTTTTCTTTGACTCTATGACGTTACAAAGTTAATATGCGCGCCCTATGCAAAAGGTAAAATTACCCCTGACGCTCGATCCGGTCCGCGCCGCGCAAAAACGCCTTGATTATCATGGTGTTTATGCACCTGAATTGGTGGCGCGCTTGGCCGAAACGGTCGTGAGTGTGGACAGTGAAGTTGAATGCGATATGTCGTTTGCGGTTGATAACCAGCGCCTCGCCGTTCTGCAAGGAACAGCCGAAGTGCAGGTGACTCTGTCTTGTCAACGCTGCAACCAGTCGTTTCCACGTCATGTTCACGTAAGCTATTGCTTCAGTCCTGTCTCTTCTGATGAGCAGGCCGAGGCACTACCGGAAGCCTACGAGCCAGTTGATGTCAATGATTTTGGTGAGATCGACTTGCTGGCAGTGATCGAAGATGAGCTCATCCTCGCGCTGCCCGTGGTTCCGGTGCATGATTCTGAACACTGTGAAGTGTCCGACGCGGACATGGTGTTTGGTCAACTGCCTCCAGAGGCAGAAAAACCAAATCCCTTTGCCGTATTAGCCAGTTTAAAGCGTAAGTAATAGGAGTAAGGTCCATGGCCGTACAACAGAATAAACCAACCCGTTCTAAGCGTGGTATGCGTCGTTCACACGATGCTCTGACCACTGCTGCTCTGTCAGTAGATAAAGTTTCTGGCGAAACTCATCTGCGTCACCATATCACTGCGGATGGTTACTACCGCGGTCGCAAGGTTATCACCAAGTAATCCTCGCGATTACACAAGGCGATACCTTGACACGTTTGACCCTGGCAGTTGATGCCATGGGCGGGGACTTCGGTCCTTGCGTGACAGTGCCTGCAGCCTTGCAGGCACTGGCCTCTCATTCGGAGCTGGTTCTTCTTCTGGTCGGCGATCCCGACATCATCTCGTCATTTCTTGCCAAAGCGGATTCCTCGTTACTGAGGCGTGTGCAGGTTATTCCTGCCGAATCGGTTATTGCAAGTGATGCCAAACCTTCTCAGGCGATTCGTAACAGCCGCGGCAGTTCCATGCGTGTGGCGTTAGAGTTGGTGAAAGAGGGGAAAGCACAAGGCTGTGTCAGTGCGGGAAATACCGGTGCGCTGATGGGGCTGGCGAAAATGTTATTAAAACCGCTGGATGGCATTGAGCGTCCGGCGTTGATGACGGTATTGCCGCATCAGCAGCATGGCAAAACGGTGGTGCTGGATCTCGGCGCTAACGTTGAATCTGACAGCGCTATGCTGGTGCAGTTTGCGATCATGGGCGCTGTAATGGCCGAAGAAGTGCTGGAGATCGCCCAGCCGCGTGTGGCGCTGCTGAATATTGGTCAGGAAGAGACCAAAGGATTAGAAACAATCCGCGCCGCATCTGCAGTGCTGCGAGCGTCACCGCAAATCAACTATATTGGATACCTTGAGGGGAACGATCTCCTCACCGGCAAGACGGATGTGCTGGTTTGTGATGGCTTCGTCGGTAACGTCACGTTGAAGACCATGGAAGGCGTGGTAAGAATGTTCCTCTCTCTGATCAAATCGTTAGAGGAAGGAAAAAAACGGGCCTGGTGGCTAACATTGCTGGGGCGCTGGATTCAAAAGCGTCTGGCAAAGCGTTTCGGCCATCTCAACCCCGACCAGTACAATGGCGCTTGTCTGTTAGGATTGCGCGGGACAGTGATCAAAAGCCACGGTGCGGCGAATCAACGTGCATTTGCCGTGGCGATAGAGCAGGCAGAGCAGACGGTGCGAAAGCAAGTCCCAGAGAGGATTGCGGCGCGCCTTGACACTGTATTAGCCAGGAGTGACAAAGCGTAGATGTTTACCAAAATTATCGGTACGGGCAGCTATTTGCCTGAGCAGATTCGCTCCAATGCGGATCTGGAAAAAATGGTCGAGACGACGGACGAGTGGATTGTCACCCGTACCGGCATCCGTGAGCGCCGTATTGCCGCTCCGGATGAAACCGTTGCTACTATGGGCTTCACCGCAGCACAGCGCGCGCTGGAAATGGCGGGTGTGAATGCGAGCGACGTTGGCCTCATCATAGTGGCAACCACCTCTTCCAGCCATGCCTTCCCAAGTTCAGCGTGCATGATCCAGCAGATGCTGGAGATCAACGATTGCGCTGCCTTCGATTTGGCCGCTGCCTGTGCGGGATTCACCTATGCGCTGAGCGTTGCCGATCAATACATCAAAAATGGTGTGGTAAAACACGCGCTGGTGATCGGTGCAGACGTGCTGGCACGTACGCTCGATCCCAACGATCGTGGCACCATCATTCTGTTTGGTGATGGCGCGGGCGCTGTAGTGCTGAGTCAGAGCGAAGAGCCAGGCATCCTTTCTACCCATCTGCACGCCGACGGCCGTTACAGCAAATTGCTAACGCTGCCGTATCAGGATCGTGCTCATCAGGATGAGCCTGCTTATCTGACGATGGCGGGCAATGAAGTCTTCAAAGTGGCCGTGACTGAACTGGCGCACATTGTTGATGAAACCCTGCAAGCCAACAATCTTGATCGTCAAATGCTCGACTGGCTGGTGCCGCATCAGGCGAACCTGCGCATTATTAACGCAACTGCCAAAAAGCTCGGCATGGGCATGGATAAAGTTGTCGTCACACTCGATCGTCACGGTAATACCTCGGCCGCGTCAGTGCCAAGTGCACTTGACGAAGCGGTGCGCGATGGCCGTATCAAACCGGGACAACTGATTTTGCTGGAAGCCTTTGGTGGTGGTTTCACCTGGGGTTCTGCGCTGGTTCGCTTTTGATTGACAGGAACGAAAGATGACGCAATTTGCTTATGTTTTCCCAGGACAGGGATCGCAGACCGTCGGCATGTTAGCCGAGCTGGCTGCCGAAAACCCGCAGGTTGAAGCCACTTTCCGTGAAGCTTCTGATGCGCTGGGTTATGACTTATGGCAGTTGGTCCAGCAAGGACCTGCTGAAGAATTGAATAAAACCTGGCAGACGCAGCCTGCGTTACTGGCGGCTTCTGTTGCTATCTATCGCGTATTGCAGAGCAAAAATGCGGTGCAGCCAACCATGATGGCCGGCCACAGTCTCGGTGAGTATTCTGCGCTGGTATGTGCCGGTGTGCTCAATTTCGCAGACGCCATTAAACTGGTTGAGCTGCGCGGCAAGCTGATGCAGGAAGCGGTACCAGAAGGTACTGGCGCCATGCAGGCGATTATCGGTCTGGATGATGCATCCATCCGCAAAGCTTGCGAAGAAAGTGCACAAGGTCAGGTGGTTTCACCGGTTAACTTTAACTCGCCGGGCCAGGTGGTTATCGCTGGCAACAAAGAAGCGGTTGAGCGTGCGGGTGCAGCTTGTAAAGCTGCCGGTGCCAAACGTGCACTGCCGCTGCCAGTCAGCGTGCCATCACACTGTGCGTTGATGAAGCCTGCTGCCGATAAATTGGCGGTGGCGCTCGAAACGATCACCTTCAATGCCCCTGCGGTGCCGGTGGTGAACAACGTCGACGTGAAGTGTGAAACTGAAGCTGCTGCGATTCGAAGCGCATTGGTTCGTCAGCTGTATAGCCCGGTGCGCTGGACCGAATCGGTTGAGTTTATTGCTGCGCAGGGCGTTGAACAGCTGCTGGAAGTCGGTCCAGGTAAAGTCCTGACCGGTCTGACCAAACGTATTGTGGATAGCCTGAGTGCTGCTGCGGTGAACGATTCTGCTTCATTGAATGCTGCACTTACACAGGAATAAGAGGAAAAACATGAGCTTTGAAGGTAAAGTAGCGCTGGTTACCGGTGCAAGCCGTGGAATTGGTCGCGCCATTGCGGAAACGCTGGCTGCGCGCGGTGCCAAAGTGGTGGGAACCGCCACCAGTGCAAGCGGTGCGGAAGCAATCAGTGCGTACCTCGGCGACAAGGGCAAAGGCCTGCTGCTGAACGTCACTGATGCCGCCTCAATTGAGAGCGTCCTCGAACAAGTTCGCGCCGAATTTGGCGAAGTGGACATTTTAGTCAATAATGCAGGCATTACGCGTGACAATCTGTTGATGCGCATGAAAGACGATGAGTGGGCGGATATCCTTGATACCAACCTGACATCTGTCTTCCGTCTTTCTAAGGCGGTTATGCGTGCCATGATGAAAAAACGCGTGGGCCGTATCATTACCATCGGTTCTGTAGTTGGGACCATGGGTAACGCGGGTCAGGCAAACTATGCGGCAGCAAAAGCAGGTTTGATTGGCTTTAGCAAATCACTGGCGCGAGAAATTGCGTCACGTGGCATTACTGTAAACGTCGTGGCTCCGGGCTTTATTGAGACGGACATGACGCGTGCACTGAACGAAGATCAACGTTCGGGTATTTTGGCAGAAGTTCCAGCAGGTCGTTTAGGTGACCCGCAGGAGATTGCCAATGCTGTTGCATTCTTAGCCTCTGACGAAGCAGCCTACATCACGGGTGAGACGCTTCATGTCAATGGCGGCATGTACATGGTCTGATAATCACGAAAACATTTGCTTTATCTGCGGTAAACACCGCAGAATAACGCAAAATCGTGGTTCGACCAGCCGGGATTTTGTTGCATCTTTTTCAACATTTTATACACTACGAAAACCATCGCGAAAGCGAGTTTTGATAGGA
>NZ_DALYOQ010000029.1:0-37273 GCF_031974595.1 Pantoea sp. CTOTU46764
CAGATTCGTCAGCAGATCGAAGAAGCGACCTCTGATTACGACAAAGAGAAACTGCAGGAGCGCGTAGCGAAACTGGCAGGCGGCGTTGCCGTTCTGAAAGTGGGCGCAGCAACTGAAGTTGAAATGAAAGAGAAGAAAGCACGCGTTGAAGATGCTCTGCACGCGACCCGTGCTGCAGTAGAAGAAGGCGTAGTTGCTGGTGGTGGTGTGGCGCTGGTTCGCGTTGCAGCGAAAATCGCCGCATCTGGCCTGAAAGGCGATAACGAAGATCAGAACGTGGGTATCAAAGTTGCGCTGCGCGCAATGGAAGCACCACTGCGTCAGATCGTGTCTAACGCCGGCGAAGAGCCTTCAGTTGTTGCTAACAACGTGAAAGCGGGCGACGGTAACTACGGTTACAACGCGCAGACCGAAGAGTACGGCAACATGATCGACTTCGGTATTCTGGACCCAACCAAAGTGACCCGTTCTGCGCTGCAGTACGCTTCATCTGTTGCGGGCCTGATGATCACCACCGAAGCGATGGTGACCGATCTGCCTAAAAACGATGCACCTGATTTAGGTGGCGCTGGCGGTATGGGTGGCATGGGCGGAATGGGCGGCATGATGTAATTGCCCCTGACTGCTTAAGTCATCTGGAAAACCCCCGATCGGAAACGGTCGGGGGTTTTTCTTTTGCTGGGGAACAAGGTATAAGTAAGGGCGCAATACTTCGGCTTTACGGGTTTAGGGCAATGAATGTTCAGAAAAAAAGTGCGCTTTTCTGCTACGCTGCCGCCCGACACTGATGATAATAAATGGGGATTACAATGCGGATTAACCTCTTGCTCGGTCTGGCAGTCGGAACTTTACTGCTGGCGGGCTGTAGCAGCTCCAATCAACTGAGTGCTGGCGGCGAACGCGTGACCTTCACCGACCAACAACCCGCAAGTCAATGTCAGCTGCTGGGAACGCTCACCGGCTCCCAGAGCAACTGGCTGAGCGGTTCAGGCGGTGAAGGCAGTTCACTGCGTGGCGCAGCGAACGACCTGCGCAACCGCGCGGCAGAAATGGGCGGTAACGTGATTTATGGCGCCACCAGCCCGACGCAGAATCTGCTCTCCGCTTTCGCACCGCTCGACAGCAAAATGACCGGCCAGGTGTATAAGTGCCCGTAAGTTGCAGTCGTAAAAAAAGCCGCTGATGCGGCTTTTTTTATTCCTGACGCAGCTGTAAATCCAGCGGCGTCTTGCTGGGCTCGCCGCCAATCTCGCGCGCCAGTTTTGGCACCATATAACCGGACACCATCGCCAGCAGCTGGCGCACTATCATGCGTGCTTCTTCATCGGAAACAAAGAAGTGCGCCGCGCCTTGCACCTTATCCAGCACATGCAGGTAGTAGGGCAGAATGCCGGCATCAAACAGCGCATTGCTGAGATCCGCCAGCGTCTGCGCATCATCATTCACATCACGCAGCAACACGCTCTGATTAAGCAGCGTGACATCCGCACGCTTCAGCATCTGCATGCCGAAACGCAGCTCGTCATCAATTTCCTGCGCGTGGTTGATGTGGCTCACCATCAACACCTGCAGACGCGTGTCGGCCAAAATCTGACACAAGCCTTCAGTGATTCGCGCCGGGATTACCACCGGCAAGCGGGTGTGAATGCGCAGGCGTTTGAGGTGCGGGATTTTTTCCAGCGCGTCCACCAGCCATGCCAGCTCATGATCTTTCGCCATCAGCGGATCGCCGCCGGAGAAGATGATCTCATCCAGTTCTGGATGCGTGGCGATGTAATCAATCGCCGCCTGCCAGTTGCGCTTGTTGCCCTGGTTATCCTGGTAGGGGAAATGACGGCGGAAACAGTAGCGGCAGTTGACCGCACAGCCGCCTTTTACCAGCAGCAGCGCACGGTTTCTATACTTATGCAGTAAACCCGGCACCACGCTGCTTTGTTCATCCAGCGGATCGGTGCTATAACCTGGCGCATCAATAAATTCCTGACGGCTGGTGAGCACTTGCAGCAGTAGCGGGTCCGTCGCATCGCCTTTTTTCATGCGTGCGATGAAGGCGCGCGGTACGCGCAGGGCGAAAAGCTTGCGTGCATCAGCGCCTGCAGCCAGATCAGCATGCTGATCAAGAGATAAAAGTTGCAGTAATTCAGCAGGTTCGGTGACAACATCAGCTAGTTGCTGCAACCAATCTTCTCTGACGGGGGGATTTAGGGTTACAATGTGTGCCATTTTTTT
The DNA here is from genome assembly GCF_031974595.1 of Pantoea sp. CTOTU46764. Lineage (NCBI taxonomy): Bacteria > Pseudomonadati > Pseudomonadota > Gammaproteobacteria > Enterobacterales > Erwiniaceae > Pantoea > Pantoea sp. CTOTU46764. The sequence continues at coordinate 2,230 of NZ_DALYOQ010000029.1, forward strand.
GGCTATTTACCAGTTCAATATTTACAGAGGGCCTTTATGGCGACTTATCTTAGCAACGATTTCCGTCCCGGTCTTAAAATCATGTTCGAAGGCGAGCCATATGCCATCGAAGCCAGTGAGTTCGTTAAGCCGGGTAAAGGCCAGGCATTTGCGCGCGTAAAAATGCGTCGTCTGCTGACCGGTTCTCGCGTTGAGAAGACCTTCAAATCTACTGACTCTGCCGAAGGCGCAGACGTTCGTGATATGACGCTGCAATACTCTTACAACGACGGCGACTTCTACTACTTCATGCATCCGGAATCTTTCGAGCAGTATCAGATCGAATCTAAAGTGCTGGATGACGTGACCAAGTGGCTGCAGGACAATGCAGATTGTATCGTTACCCTGTGGAACGATAAAGCGATCGCTGTTCAGCCACCGAACTTCATCGAAGCTGAAGTCATCGAAACCGATCCAGGCCTGAAGGGTGATACCGCAGGTACCGGCGGCAAGCCCGCTACGCTGTCGACTGGCGCGGTCATCAAAGTGCCACTGTTCGTACAGATTGGCGAAGTGGTAAAAGTGGATACCCGCTCTGGCGAATACGTTTCTCGCGTAAAATAATCGTCAAATCAGGCGCATCATTGATGCGCCTTTTTTCTCTCTGTGTGTTTCCCTTATCTTTTTTCACCCGCCCAATCCGCAGTTTTACAGATCAAGACTATGCTTTAAGAGCTGTACTTTTACTGCAACCAAAAAGGATATGGCTATGTTAAAGAAAAGTATTGTCGCGATTTTTTCCGTGCTGGTGCTCTCATCCGTTCTGACCGCCTGTAATACCACCCGTGGTGTTGGCGAAGACGTTCAGGCGGGCGGGAAAGCGATTCAGCGCAGCGCACAGTAAGCTATTCCGGTGTGAAAGCGACTTTCGCACCGGTTCTCCTTATTTCTGCTCTACCCAAATCAATTCTTCAACCGGGAATCCGGCACGTCTGGCCTGTTCAACCAAACGCTGTTTTACACTCTCATCCAGCTGCGGCGTACGCGACAGAATCCACAAGTAGCTACGATTCGGCCCGCATACCAGCGCATAGCGATAGTCAGGATCCAGCGCAATCACGTTGTAACCGCCATAAAACGGGCCAAAGAACGACACTTTCAGCGAGGCGCGCTGTTTATCGCCGGTGAAGTAGGCTTTGCCCACGCTCTCCTGCCAGCGCTGTTTCTGCGGATTGTAGCCACGGTTGATCACCTTCAAGCCGCCGTCCTCGCGCGGACTATAATTAGCGGTAACCTGTTGTAATCCGCGCTCAAAGCGGTGATCGAGGCGGGCGATCTCATACCATTGGCCAAGATAGCGCTGACTGTCGAAACCTTCCACCACCGTCACGCCTTTGGGCGGCGTGGTCGTGCAGGCAACGGAGAGAAAGGCGCTCAGGCTGGCGAGCAGGGTTTTCCATGGGGACATTGTGGGATTCCTTTACGATTTTAATAGGTTAAGTATAGCTGCCCGATACCAAATTGCTGCCTGCGCCCGCTGTCGTTGTTTGCTATCGGCAATGCGGGTAGACTTCCACCCCTTATCTGTATGAGGAGTCATCAACATGAGCGAAACGGCAAGCTGGCAGCCGAGCGCATCCATTGCCAATTTGTTGAAACGCGCCGCTATTATGGCGGAAATACGTCGTTTCTTTGCCGATCGCGGCGTGCTGGAGGTCGATACCCCGGCGATGAGCCAGGCGACCATTACTGACATCCATCTGGTGCCGTTCCAGACGCGTTTTGTTGGGCCCGGCGCTGCCGAAGGGCGCGATCTGTGGCTGATGACCAGTCCGGAATATCACATGAAGCGCCTGCTGGCGGCCGGCAGTGGCCCGATCTACCAGATGGGTCGCAGCTTCCGTAATGAAGAAGCGGGTCGTCACCACAATCCCGAGTTCACCATGCTGGAGTGGTATCGTCCGCACTATGACATGTACCGTCTGATGAACGAAGTGGACGATTTGATGCAGCAAGTACTGGAGTGCGATAGCGCGGAATCGCTGTCGTATCAGCAGGCGTTTATCCGCCATCTGGAAGTGGATCCGCTGTCGGCCGATAAAGCACAGCTGCGCGAAGTGGCGGAGAAGCTGGGCGAGGGCGAGCTGGCAAATCGTGAAGAAGACCGCGATACGCTGCTGCAACTGCTGTTTATGCTGGGCGTTGAACCGAAGATTGGTAATGATAAGCCGTGCTTCGTCTACCACTTCCCGGCAACACAGGCCGCGCTGGCGGAGATCAGTACCGAAGATCACCGTGTCGCCGAGCGTTTCGAGGTCTATTACAAAGGGATTGAGCTGGCGAACGGTTTCCGTGAGTTAACCGATAGCCGTGAGCAGCGTCAGCGCTTTGAACAGGACAATCGTCGTCGTGCTGCGCGTGGCCTGCCGCAACATCCTATTGATACCAATCTGCTGGATGCGCTGGCACACGGAATGCCTGCTTGCTCAGGCGTGGCGTTGGGCGTGGATCGTTTGATCATGCTGGCACTGAAGGCCAGCTCGCTGAGCGAAGTGATCGCCTTCCCGGTTGATCGCAGCTAAATTATCAGGGCGCGCAAGCGCCCTTATGGCGTGGTGGTGGCGGGCGCGGTGACTTCAGGGAATTCCTGAATCGTCACCGGCAAGGTCATTTTCTTTTCATTACGCAAAATCTGCACGTCAATCACCGAGCCCGGACGAATTTCTGCCACCTGATCCATGGTTTCCTGCGCCGAGAGCGCAGGTTTTCCATTCACTTCAAGCAGCACGTCATTGGCTTGAATGCCAGCGCTATCGGCAGGCCCGCCCGGCGTGACGTCGTTAACGATAATGCCCTGAACGCGATCGAGATTATTGCCCTGGCCATGTAGCGGCGGCAGTTCGCGCCCCCTAATGCCGATATAGCCGCGAATCACCCGACCATCACGAATCAGCTTATCCATGATTTTGCTCGCCAGCGCGGTGGGAATGGCGAAGCCAATCCCTTCCGGGGTTTCGCCATCGCTGCTTTTATCAAACGTTAGGGTATTAATGCCCATCAGTTCGCCCAGCGAGTTAATCAATGCGCCGCCCGAGTTGCCCTGATTGATCGAGGCATCGGTCTGCAGGAAATTTTGTCGTCCGGATGAGCTTAAGCCCACGCGTCCGGTGGCGCTGATAATGCCTTGCGTCACGGTTTGACCGAGGTTGTAAGGGTTACCGATCGCCATCACCACATCGCCGATGTGCGCGATGCGTTTGGCGTTGATGGGGATAACCGGCAAGTTGGAGGCGCTGATTTTCAACACCGCTAAATCGGTCATGGCATCGGAACCCACTAAGTTGGCTTCGAAGAAGCGTCCATCCTGCAGCGCGACGATGATTTGATCGGCGTTATTAATCACATGTTTATTCGTGAGGATGTAGCCTTTGCCGTTCATGATCACGCCGGAGCCGAGCGTGGTGATGCCGCGATTATTGTTGCCGTGGGCGCTGCGGTTATAGACGTTGACGACGGCGGGCACGGCGCGTCGCACACCCTGATTAAAACTAACGGGTGCTTCATCGTCGCTGTTGTCATGTTCAAAGGTGATGTTGCTGCCCATACGTAACGCAGGGATCGCGACAAGCAGTAAGCCAGCCACGATCAGGCCCATCACCACAGAACGCAAAAGTTTAAGAAACATGGTGTTATTTCAAGCCAGGTGAGATCGCAGGGCAGAATAGCATGAGAAAGGCGGACAAACACCTGCTTGTCCGCCTGATGCGAGGATTATCGCAGAAGCAGGTAAATACTCTCTTCGCCGCGCACCACGTTCAGTGCCAGCACCGGCGGTTTGCCTTCCAGCACTTTGCGCATTTCAGCGATAGAAGCGACGCGATTGCGGTTCACGCCGATGATCACATCGTCTTTCTGCAAACCCACTTGCTCCGCTGGCGTGCCTTTTTCGATGGCATCGACTTTCACGCCTTTGTCACCGGTTTTGGTCGCGCCATCGCTCAGCGTTGCGCCTTGCAGTGCCGGGGACATCAACTGCGCGCTGGCGGTGGTTTGCGCGCTCTGTTCCAGCGTGACGGTGACGTTGACCAATTTGCCTTCACGCAGCAGGCCAATTTTCACGTCCTGGCCCGGCGGCGTGGTGCCGACTTTCACACGCAGCTCAGCAAAGCTGGTGATCGGCTTATCATTGATGGAGGTAATAATATCGCCGGCTTTAATGCCCGCTTTCTCGGCAGCTGACTTCGGCAGCACTTCAGAAACAAAGGCACCGCGCTGCGCATCCACGTTGAACGCTTTGGCGATATCGGCGGTCATTTCCGTGCCTTTAATGCCGAGCTGACCGCGCTTCACTTCACCAAATTGAATCAGCTGCTGCGCCAAATTCATCGCCATGTTGGCGGGGATGGCGAAGCCGATGCCGATGTTGCCGCCGCTTGACGCCAGAATCGCGGTGTTGATACCAATCAACTCGCCATTCAGGTTCACCAGCGCACCGCCGGAGTTACCGCGGTTAATCGCGGCATCGGTCTGAATAAAGTTCTCCAGACCTTCCAGATTCAGGCCGCTACGCCCCAGCGCAGAGATGATGCCCGATGTGGCCGTTTGACCCAGACCAAACGGATTTCCGATGGCCACGGCAAAATCACCCACTTTTAACGAATCGGAATCGGCGATTTTTATCTGCGTGAGATTTTTCGCGCCTTCAACCTGAATCAAGGCGATGTCGGTTTGTTCATCGTGACCGATTAACTTAGCGTCATATTCGTTGCCGTCACCCAGCTGCACGCTGATTTTGTCGGCGTTGCTGACCACATGATTGTTAGTAAGGATGTAGCCTTTAGCGGCATCGATGATCACTCCAGAACCCAGACCTTCAAAGGGCTGCGGCTGAGATTGTCCCGGAGCCTGACCAAAAAAGCGCTTCAGCGGTTCAGGAATCTCCTGCGCCTGCTGGCCGCTGTCGGTACCTTCAACGCGCACGCTCACTACTGCGGGCAGAACTTTTTCCAGCATCGGTGCCAGGCTTGGCAATGCTTGTCCCTGAATCTGGGCGGGAAGAGTTGCCAGCGCACTCGGTGCCGCAGCCAAACTCATCCCGATACCCAAGGCTAATGCGCTTAACAGACGTGCTTGTTTTTTCATTGCTACAACGCTCTCGCTGCGAAAGGGATAAAAGAAGTGTGACAGTAGTTTGTGGTTTGTGTTCGAAAACAAAAAGGGCACAGCCAAGCTGTGCCCCAAAAGGATTAATTACGCGGTGCGCGGTCGCTGCCACGTAACAGGCCGGATGCGCCTTCAGAGTAATCACGCGGCATCTGTACCGGCGCCTGATCGTTATCCGCTTCGGCTTCCGTCAGCTGGTAGGCAAACGGATTTTTTTCGCCCGGCAGGTTTGGCAGCAGGTCGTTAGATCCTTTCGCCATGTGCTGATACAGCTGGCGATAATCATGTGCCATGTTATCCAGCAGCTCGGCGCTGCGGGCGAAGTGGTTAGTGAGCTCCTCGCGGTAATCCGCCAGCTCCGACTTCGTTTTTTCCAGTTCATACTGCATGCTACGCTGCTCGCGCAGCTTCTTGTTGCCAAAACGCATGACGACTGCGCCGACAATAATGCCAATCACTAACCCAATCAGCCCGTATTCCCAGGTCATAATGACTCCCGTGTAATTTCCGTTGTTTCGTAGGGCATTGCTTCTGTTGCAACATCAACTTCAATAGCAGCCACTATACCCAATAATCTAATGGAAGTGGAACTATCGGGCTGCATCGCTTAGTGTAGAGCGGCCTAATTTTCGTCAACCGACCCGTGAATCGGACTTTTTCAGGGATTCTGAGAGAACCATGCAAACCTCATCTCCGCTTGCACGCTACGAGCAGGCGCTGTCGCAGGGCGAATTCCGCCCGGATGACGTACAACGAGAAGCGATTACCCGCTTAGATACCATCCAGCAAGGATTGATTGCCCGCCAGCAACAGGTTGAACCGGCTGCCAAAGGTCTGTTTGGCCGCTTGTTTAAGATGATCAATAAAGAAAAAAACACCCATGAAGCGCCCGTACGCGGCCTCTATATGTGGGGCGGTGTAGGACGCGGTAAAACCTGGGTAATGGATCTGTTTTTTCAGTCAATTCCTGGTGATCGTAAGCTGCGTCTGCATTTCCACCGCTTTATGCTGCGCGTCCATCAGGAGCTGACGCAGCTGCAAGGCCACAGCGATCCGTTGCTGATTGTTGCCGATCGCTTTAAAGCGGAAACCGATATTCTCTGTTTCGATGAGTTTTTTGTCTCAGATATCACCGACGCCATGCTGCTGGGCACGCTAATGGAAGCGCTGTTTGCGCGCGGCATTTCGCTGGTGGCAACCTCGAACATTCCGCCGGATGAGCTCTATCGCAATGGCCTGCAACGCCCACGTTTCCTGCCAGCCATCGAACAAATCAAGCGTCATTGTGACGTGATGAACGTGGACGCCGGTATCGATTACCGCTTGCGCACCTTAACCTCGGCGCATTTATGGAACTTCCCGCTCAACGATGCCACGCACAGCGAAATGGAGCGCATGTTCCGTGCGTTGTCAGGCAAAGTGCGTGAAGACGCGCCGGTGCTGGAGATTAACCACCGCCAGATGCCGACGCTCGGTGTGCATGAAGGCGTGCTGGCGATCAATTTCCTGACGCTGTGCGGCGAAGGGCGCAGTCAGCATGACTATATTGAGCTCTCGCGCCGTTTTCACAGCGTCTTGCTGTATGATGTGCCGGTGATGATTTATAAGACCGAAGATCAGGCGCGCCGCTTCCTGGCGCTGATCGATGAGTTCTACGAACGCCATGTGAAACTGGTGGTCGCGGCGGAAACATCACTGTTTGAAATTTATCAGGGCACACGCTTGAAGTTTGAGTATCAGCGCTGCTTGTCGCGTTTGCAGGAGATGCAGAGCGAAGAGTATTTGCGTCTGCCGCATCTGCCCTGATGACGTGGCATAAATCGTAGGTTTTAGATGCAAAAAGGTTCGATCTTTGAGTTCGACTTCTCTATAATCTTGCGACCCCACGTTACAGCATCGGTTTTCTTTCCCAAGAACTCGATGTGATCCGGTAACTCACTTGAAGGGGTGGCTTGCTGGGCAAAATGGTCGTGTGAGCCTCAATCGTTTACTTAGCGTTTGGGATTTCACCAACGTGTAACTTTTTATTTGGGTAAGCTTTTCAATGAAAACTTTTACAGCTAAACCAGAAACCGTACAGCGTGACTGGTATGTTGTTGACGCAACGGGCAAAACCTTGGGTCGCCTGGCGACTGAACTGGCGCGCCGTCTGCGTGGTAAGCACAAAGCGGAATACACTCCGCACGTTGATACCGGTGATTACATCATCGTTCTGAACGCAGAAAAAGTTGCTGTAACCGGCAACAAGCGTACTGACAAGATTTACTATCACCACACTGGCCACATCGGTGGTATCAAGCAAGCGACCTTTGCAGAGATGATCGAGCGCCGTCCTGAGCGTGTGATTGAAATCGCGGTTAAAGGCATGCTGCCGAAAGGCCCACTGGGTCGTGCTATGTACCGTAAACTGAAAGTTTACGCAGGCAACGAGCACAACCACGCGGCGCAGCAACCGCAAGTTCTTGACATTTAATCGGGATTATAGGCAATGGCTGAAACTCAAAACTACGGCACTGGTCGCCGCAAAAGCTCTGCCGCTCGCGTCTTCATCAAGCCGGGTAGCGGTAACATCGTAATTAACCAGCGCTCTTTGGAGCAATACTTCGGTCGCGAGACTGCACGCATGGTCGTGCGTCAGCCGCTGGAGCTGGTTGATATGGTTGGTAAATTTGACCTGTACATCACTGTTAAAGGTGGTGGTATCTCTGGTCAGGCTGGTGCGATCCGTCACGGTATCACCCGCGCTCTGATGGAGTACGACGAGTCCCTGCGTGGCGAACTGCGTAAAGCAGGCTTCGTTACTCGTGACGCTCGTCAGGTTGAACGTAAGAAAGTCGGTCTGCGTAAAGCACGTCGTCGTCCTCAGTTCTCCAAACGTTAATTTGTTTCTGCTTACGCAGAACGAATGGCGCAAAAACCCGGTTTATGCCGGGTTTTTTTATGGACAAAAGATAAGATATCCACAGCAAGCATCGATTTTTTCCTGATTTGCAGCATTTCCGGAATCGCCTCACCACAAAGCCCGCAAAATCTGGTAAACTATCATCCAATTTTCTGCCCAAATGCCGGGGATTGCTCATTTTTTGCTGCGTTTTGCACAAATGCGTCTCTCCGGGTGGATGGGTGACCTTACATCTGGCTAGTCACTTTGTGGCTCGCAGCAGTAATATTCTGAATATACCTGGAGGTTTTCATGGCTGTCGCTGCCAACAAACGTTCGGTAATGACGCTGTTTTCTGGTCCGACTGACATTTTCAGCCATCAAGTACGTATCGTACTGGCTGAGAAGGGCGTCAGCGTGGAGATCGAGCAGGTTGAAACGGATAACCTGCCGCAGGATCTGATTGACCTCAACCCGTATCGCACCGTACCTACGCTGGTCGACCGTGAACTGACGCTGTATGAATCACGCATCATCATGGAATACCTCGATGAGCGTTTCCCGCATCCACCGCTGATGCCGGTTTATCCGGTCGCGCGCGGTGAAAGCCGTCTGATGATGCACCGCATTGAGCAGGATTGGTACAGCCTGATGCGCACCATCGAAACCGTCAACGGTGCAGAAGCCGACGCAGCGCGCAAGCAGCTGCGTGAAGAGCTGCTGGCGATTGCGCCACTGTTCGCACGCACGCCATTCTTCATGAGCGAAGAGTTCAGCCTGGTGGATTGCTATCTGGCGCCACTGCTGTGGCGTCTGCCGCAGATGGGTGTTGATCTGTCTGGCGCGGGTTCAAAAGAGCTGAAAGGCTATATGACGCGCGTGTTTGAACGTGACTCTTTCCTTGCGTCACTGACGGAAGCAGAACGTGAAATGCGCCTGCAAGCTCGGGGCTAATGTATGGAAATGTCGCAACTAACGGCGCGTCGTCCTTACTTGTTGCGGGCGTTCTACGACTGGTTGCTGGATAATCAGTTGACGCCGCATCTGGTGGTCGACATCAATCTGCCTGGTGTGCAGGTGCCGCTGGAATATGCGCGTGATGGACAGATCGTTCTGAACATCGCGCCGCGTGCGGTAGGCAATCTTGACCTCGCCAATGATGAAGTGCGTTTCAACGCACGTTTCGGTGGCGTACCACGTCAGGTTTCTGTGCCAATGGCTGCGGTTTTGGCGATTTATGCCCGTGAAAACGGCGCTGGCACCATGTTCGAGCCGGAACCGGCTTATGAGGTGGCGACGGACGAGCAGGATGGTAGCGGTCAGGAAGAGACGATGATGTCTGTGATTGATGGCGATCGTCCGGATGATGCGACTGACGACGATCACTCGCCAGATGATGAGCCGCCGCCGCGTGGCGGACGACCTTCACTGCGTGTGGTGAAGTAAAACGTGCAATAAAAAACGGGCCGATTGGCCCGTTTTTTATTGCCTGCGCGTCTTAGTAGACGTCGCGCAGGTAGCGTTTATCTTTCTTCAGCTGATCAACGTAAGCCGCCGCACGCTCGCTGGACAAGCCACCGAACTGACGAACCACTTCATACAGCGCGGCATCAACGTCTTTTGCCATGCGTGATGCATCGCCACACACGTAGAAGTACGCGCCATCCTGCAGCCAGGCGTACAGCTCAGCGCCTTTCTCCAGCATGCGATTTTGCACGTAGATCTTCTCTTCCTGATCGCGCGAGAAGGCCAGATCCAGATTAGTTAGCAGACCTTTCTCCTGCCATGCCTGCAGCTCTTCTTCGTAGATGTAATCATGTGCCTGATGTTGGTCACCGAAGAACAGCCAGTTTTTACCTTCTGCGCCAGTTGCCTGACGTTCCTGCAGGAAAGCGCGGAATGGGGCGATACCGGTGCCTGGTCCAACCATGATCAGCGGCGCATTGCCGTTTGACGGCACGCGGAACGCTTTGTTGGGCGAGATGAAGATCGCCGGCTTTTCGCCGCGACGTACACGTTCAGCCAGATAGGTTGAACACACGCCTTTGCGCTCGCGGCCGCCGCTGTGATAGCGCACGGAAGCGATGGTCAGATGCACCTGATTTGGATGGGCTTTTGAGCTCGACGAGATGGAGTAGGCGCGATGCTGCAACGGACGCAGCATGGCAACGAATTCCGGCACCGACAGGCTGCGCGTCAGCTCAAGCTGCAGCAGATCCAGCGTATCTTTGCCCCACAGCCAAACGGCAAGGGTATCTTTGTCGTCGTGTTGCAACACGTGACGCAGTTCCTGGTTAGTAGTGTTCTGGCCAACCCATTCAATCAGTTTGCGTGACGGCTCGGAAATTTCGAACTGATAAGTCAGCAGATCGCCAAGGTTGCGGTCAAAGCCAGGTACCGGCGTTTCGTAATCGGCTTTCAGCTGAGTCAGCAGCAGTGAAACCAGCGACGCGTCATTCACCGGGATTACACCCAGCGCATCGCCCGCTTCATATTTCAGACCGCTGTCGGTGAGATCAAACTCAAAGTGACGAATATCTTTCGCCGACTCTTCTGCCGACAGGCGCTTATTGGTCGCCAATGCGGCCGCATAAGGGTTTTGCTTATTGCTACCTGGAATGACAGGTGCTTCTGGCGCGCTTTCTAATGCATTACCGCTGCTGCCCGCACTGGCGGCGAATTGCGGCATTGCCGTGCCAATCCATTCGCTGGATGGCTCTTCGAAGTCGATATCGCAGTCGATACGATCGGCGACGCGTTTGGCACCGAGCTGCTCCAGACGCATATCGATGAATTTACCGGCCTGGCAGAAACCGTCGTAGCCGGTATCGCCAATTGCCAATACCGCAAAGTGCATCTGCTCCAGACGCGGCGCGGTGCTGGCTGAAATTGCGTTCCAGAACAGCTGAGCGTTATCCGGCATTTCGCCTTCGCCGTAAGTCGAGGTGACAATCAGCACGTGACGCATGGTAGCGAACACATCCAGATCCACTTCGCCCAGCGCCTGTACCACCGGCACCAAACCTTTGGCGCGTGCGGCTTTGGCAGCAGTTTGCGACAGCGCTTCAGCGTTACCGGTCTGTGAACCGAACAGGATATGCAGCTGCGTATTGGTGCTGGCACCCGCAGCCGGTGCGCTCTGCTTGTCTTCTAATACCAGCAGGCGCGAATGGAGACCGGCGAGGAAGCCCGCCAGCCAGTATTTCTGCTCACCGTTAAACGGTGCATCTTCAGGAATGTAAGGAATTTTCATCGGTAAGGCACTCAATCCTGTTCAATCAAAATATAAAAACTAAATTACACATGTTCAGTAGCACTGTAATCAGGAAAGTTTCCCGACCGCAGCAGCGATTTCTGGTAGTGCAGCACGCGCAAACAGCTCTTCAAAATCAGGCAGATGGCCAAGCACTTCGCGGTTGCAGGCATCCTGATAAATGATCCAGCCGTATGTCGCCAGGCTGTCCATGGAGCGAATGTTGCGCTGCGTTAATGCTGCTTTGTAATCTGCCATACGTTTAGCGGCGATCAGGCTTGCCAGTTCGTCATCGCTGTAGCTCTCAATCGCCGAGCGTGCATGACGTTGCAGACGGCTTATCAAGGTGAAATCTTCGGTCATCAGCAGATTGCGTACCGCTTTTTCCACCGCCGGATCTTCCACCGCCGTGCCTTTCGGCAGTTTGCCCAGCGCCAGCTGCTGCGCGAGGCTGAGAACGGTGTAGTTGTTCAGCAGAACAAACATCTCCAGCGTATCGGTCGCGCCGTAAGCCGGAACCGCGCCATTGGCAATGGTTTTACCGTCACGCCAGGCCGATTTGAATTTCGTCACCTGATGCGCAGCCAGCGACGTTGACAGCTCTTCGAGCAAGTCTTTGCGTGATTTGGCTTTCAGGATCTCGGTGCCATCCTGATACAGCAGCAGCGAACGCGGCATCACATACACAAAGTGATGGCACTCGGTTTCCCAGTTATCCAGCAGCCAGGCCGCGCGTGGCGATTGGGTCGCTTCCAGATGCCAGTTCAGCATGGTTAGCACCGCTTGTTTGTGCACCTGCGCCATTTCATCTTCATCGGCGATGGAGCCAAACAGCACCGAATCACCTGCCGCGTGCGCAGCCAGCGATCCATACGGATCATACTGGTAAGCGAAACCGCCGCTCATGCCGTTGCCGAAGCCTTTACCGAAGGTGCCAAGGTTGAGGATGGCGCCGTTGGTCATGTATTCGCAGCAGAAATCACCCACGCCTTCAACTACCGCGGTAGCGCCGGAGTTACGCACGGCGAAGCGGTCACCCGCCTGGCCCTGAACGAACAGACGACCACCGGTCGCGCCAAACAGCGCGAAGTTACCGATCAATACGTTGCCATCGCTGTCCTGTGCGCCGCCGCCTGGTGACATCACCACCAGTTCGCCGCCGCACTGGCCTTTGCCAACGCCGTCGTTACAGGTGCCGTAATGCTTCATTTGCATGCCGTCGTTGCAGAACGCGCCGAACGACTGGCCAGCAGAACCGCTGGTATTAATCTGCACGCTACGCGGCGCCAGATAGTGACGACCGCGATCGTCTTTCATTACCGCTGGCAGAGCTGCCAGTTGATCTTTAGGTAACTCATGGTTCAGCATGCGCTCGATATCGATCGCCAACTGACCGCCCACGCTCTTGTTACGGTTGTTCAGGGTGATGCCCGCGCCCAGCGCGATTTCACGGCTTGCCGCGCCAACCAGCTGCGTTTTCAGCTCGTTTACCCAGCCATCATCCAGTTCAAAGTCTTTTTCCAGATACACTGGCTTAGCAATTTTCTGCTCTGGCACCACGGTCAACATCGCGCGCAGATCCAGTTTGCCGACTTCCAGCGGGTGATCCATCAAGTGCAGCAGATCCGAACGGCCACGCGCTTCACGCAGGGAACGCAGACCAAGGCGGGCGAGGAACTCACGCACTTCCTGCGCCACGTTGATGAAGTACTGCGCCAGCTGACGCGGATCACCATCAAAGGCTTCGGCGTTGGTGGTTAAACCGGCCGGGCATTTGACGTTACAGTTTTTCGCCATCACGCATTTCAACATCATCAGCGCGGTGGTGCCGAACTCGAAGCTGTCGCCACCGAGCAGGGCAGATTTGATCACATCGCTGCCGGTCTGCTGCGCGCCGGAGCAGCGCAGCTGCACTTTGTCGCGCAGGCCGTTAGCACACAGCGCCTGATGCACTTCGGCGATACCAATTTCCGCGACGCGGCCGGTATATTTCAGGCTGGTAACGGAAGCTGCGCCGGTGCCGCCGGTATTACCCGCGACGTTAATCACATCCGCGCCGGCTTTCGCCACGCCGACGGCGATGGTGCCAATACCTTCAGATGAAACCAGTTTGACGATGACGCGCACGCGCGCGGCTTTACAGTCGTGGATCAGCTGTGCCAAATCCTCGATGGAGTAAGTGTCGTGGTGCGGTGGCGGTGAAACCAGCTCAACACCCGGCGTACCGCCACGCGCGGCGGCAATCTCAACGGTCACTTTCGGTGCCGGCAACTGGCCGCCTTCACCAGGCTTCGCGCCCTGACCGATTTTGATCTCCAGCTCTTCCAGCATTGGATCGGCCAGATAAGCCGCCCACACGCCGAAACGACCGGATGCCAACTGCTTGATACGTGACGCGCGGATGGTGCCGTGACGTGAATAGTGCTCGCCACCTTCACCGCAGTTACTCATGCCGCCAACCATGTTGGTACCGTGCGCGACAGCTTCGTGCGCTGGCGCCACCAGCGCACCGTGGCTCATCGCACCTGAAGCAAAGGTACGCGTGATTTCATGTGCCGGTTGAATCTCTTCCAGCGGCAGCGATGGCAGCGCGGTGAAGATCAGCGACAGATAATCAGCGGCTTTGCCGTAAGCGGTGATGTGCAACACGCCATCCGCCACGCTGCTGCTTTCGATATCGTCGGTGAAACGGGTTTTCAGCGCACGCGCCAGCGCTTCAAGGCGCTCGTTCTCTGGTTTCAGGCCCGCAATCGCATCGATCAGACGCAGCTCAAACTGGTTCAGGCTGCCGTTCACCGCTTCACACTTCAGGCCACGCGTAGCGAAGCCGTTGTTCACCAGCGAGTAGCGGCCCAGTTTGCGGCCGAATTCGGCTTCGCTATCAACGTGGGTCAAATCGCACGGCAGCGCAAGGATGTCGCGCAGCGCCGCTGGACGACGTTTACGCTCGGCATGCATCAGGCCGGAGAACTGACGGTAATCAGGCGTGATGGCAAAGGTGTCGATCACATCATTCGGGATGCGCTCAAAGCTGCTGTCTTTAAAGGCTTCTGCTTTGATGTTGAATGCGTTATCCAGTTTGGCCAACGTCATCAAACGAATAAAGTTGTCCTCTTCGCGCTCTTTATTAGCAAAGCGAATCGGCTGTTCCGTCATATCGATAAAGGTACGTACCGCGATGGTGCCGTACGAGTGGCCCGCGCCTTCAGCACGCTCTTTGAACAGGCCGAGCAACGGCACTTCCGCTTCGCCCTGAATTTTCAACGCGCTCTGATGCCAGTCAACTGCCATTTGAGCGATTGCCGGGAAGCCCGCGCCGCCGACTGGGGTTTTGATATTCGGGAAATATTTCTTCAATACCGGATCGTCGGTATTGAGGAAGTTCGGCTCGAAGAATTCGCCGCAGCTGTAGCTCTCAACGGTACACAGGCCGACTTTACCCATGGTTTTCATCAGCGCTTTTTCGGCTGCTTTGGCATAGCGTTTAAAGGCTTTATTGCCTTCTTCGCCTTCACCGAATTTCTCTTCCGCACGCATCTGCACGCCGAGTGGGTAAACGGCAGAAGCACCGAAGCCCAGCGTCGCCGCGATGTGGTGTGAAGAGATGCTTTGACCACTTTCGACCACCAGCGAAACATCCAGACGCAGACCTTCCTGCACTAAGCGCTGGTTGATCGCCGACACCATCAGCAGCATCGGAATCGCTGCGTGTGTTGAAGAGATATGACGATCGGTGATCACCGCGATGCCGCCTTGCTGGCGTGCGAAATCCACCACCTGCTGGGCTAAGTCATCAATGGCTTTTTCCAGCGCGTTGGCGTTGGCCGCACGGCTGACGATATCTTTGCCGACCACCGGCTCATACAGCATCTCGAAGCGCGCATAAGGTGCGACGGTTTGCTCGCGCAGGCGCAGCATGTCGAGATGCGTCAGAATTGGCGTCGGAACAATGATTTGCTGACCTTTACTGCGGCCGAGATGCGGTTTCGCACCCAGAGCAACGCGCAGCGTCATGCCGTCCGCTTCACGAATCGAATCGAGCGGCGGGTTGGTGACTTGTGCAAATCGCTGTGAGAAGTAGTGCGCCATGCCGCCTTCGTGATCGGACAGGCCATTGATGGCGTTGCCGTAACCCATTGCTGAGATCTTCTCAGCGCCGGTTTGCAGCATCGGGTCCATCATGAATTTGAAGCTTTCCTGGTTGTAGTAGTAGGCGACAAAACGTTGATAAGTTTTGAGGTCTCCACGATAACGCAGCGGCGAGCCGAGCTGCTCCGCCTGAATTTCCGGCAGGTCGGCGAGATCGATACGCGCTTTGCTCAGCAGCGACAGGTAATCTTTTTCGGCCGCCAGTTTCTCCAGCGCTTCAACCGTGGTGTAAGAGCGTTTCTCTTTGTGATCGTAATAGAGCATGCCGCCCGCTTCGATGCGGCCACGACGCAGGACGCTTTCCGGTGGGAAGGCGATCTGGCCCGCTTCAGACATCGCACCGATGTATTCCGCAGTTTCAACGGAACGCAGCGGACGCAGACCGAGGCGGTCAAGACGCGCGCCGATCACTTCACCGTTACCGAAGATCAGCGCAGCTGGACCATCGTTCTTCTCTTCATATAAAGAGAAGTACTCGAGCATGGCGCGCACTTCGTTTGAGAGTGACGTATCGTTCTCCCACGCCGGCGGCATCATCGACACCACGGCGTTAATCAGGTCGAGATTATCTTCCATCAAACGGCTGTGGATGCTTTGGTCGAGACGTGAGCTGTCTGACTGACCTTTTGGACGCACAATTTTTTTACCGCGCGCCAGCATCAGTGCCGCTTCAGCGATGCGGTTTTTACGGTCGGTATTCAGCTCGCCGTTGTGCGCCATTAAGCGGAACGGCTGCGCCATGGTGGTGTGCGGATCGGTGTTAGTCGAGAAACGGGTATGGAAGAACAGCCCGCGGACCTGATGGTCCTCATCGGTCAAATCTTTGAAGTACGGGATCACTTCGTTGGAGTTCAGGCGTGCTTTAAATACCTGCGTGCGCGAAGAGAGCGACAGCGGATAGAGGCCGCCGAATTCGCTTTCGGTAAAGGCGCGTGCTTCGATATCCAGCAGCGCGCGATAAATTTGGCGCTCGAATTCGAGTTGTTCAGTCACTTCCTGCGGCGCGGCAAAAATCCACTGCACAATCGGCAGCTGGAATTGCAGGGCGGCCGGGCGCGTCACGCTGCCGTCGAGCGGCATATCGCGTTTCACTAAGATCGGGAAGTTATGCGCCGCCAGCGTTTCTTCGACCAGACGCTCGGCGTTAGCACGCAGCTCTGCGTCTTTTGGCACGAAGAAGTTACCCACGCCAAAACGGCCAGCTTCCAGCGCCAGACCGGTAACCTTGCGGAAGAAGTTCAGGGAGAGATCAACGTTCACACCCGCGCCATCGCCGACGCCTTCGGCAGACATGCCGCCACGGTGCGGGACTGTGCATAGCGCGCTATGGGCCATGCGCAGAATCTCATGCGTCTGCTCGCCGTCCTTACGGGTAATGAAACCTACACCACAGCTGTCACTTCCGGCTGATGGGTCATACAAACCATAGGGATTCGGTTTTTGCGTGGACATTGAGAGTCTCCTTAAACTTCTTTTGACATTACCTGCATTATTTCGCGTACCGCAGCGTGACAATTTAAGTCAGCGCGGCGGTATCAATTCTTGTGCCGCTCAGTAAAGAGCGGGCGTCGCAGCACCGAGCAAGGGCTCTTAAGACACTGTTGTCACGTCCTTAATGAGCTGCTCTTTTTATTCCGGTCTCTTTCGGGAGATAGCTTGCATCCAGAGGGAGGCTTCTTGCTGCATAGATATGCCGAGACACAGGCCCACCAGGAAAGCTTCCAGTGGAATTCCAACTTATCGGGAAAGCGAACTCAGGTCAAATAGCCAGCTTTGTTGCGGGTAATCCGCTTTCTTATCGCTTAATTAAATGATTATTAAGGTTTTATTGCGTAAATTTATGTCAATCTCCCGCTACGCATTCCCTCAGGAAGTGTGAGCCGTCTCACTGTGACCCAGCCCTCTAATATCCAAACAATGCTGGCAGGAAGGGTTACAACAGCATTTAATTCTGTTGGGGGCAGTTGATACACAGCATGTATCTGTTTTTCTTATGGCGTCATATTTGAATCAAAATGGGGCTGCCATTAGTAAAATTAATCACGCGCGGCGTGCTTAATAAATCACTTAAGTTGAATGGGTATGCAATAAAGAGGTGCAACCATCAGGGCAAATGGCTGCCAGGGTGCTGATTAGCACAGGATGTTGAGATAAGGCCCGCAAAAGCGCGGCCCTCCAGATTATTCAGTTGGCAGAATTAGTCAAGCGCTTTGCGCATATAGAAGGGAACGTCGGCGAAATCACGCTACGATGCACCATTACAGGGCATAACCCGCGCGATATGGGCGGGTGAAGCGGGGCAGCGCAGCGATAATTACGCTATCATGAGCCAGATTTCGTTCAGGGAGCTCGTAATGAAACAGATTCGTCTTTTAGCGCAGTACTACGTTGATTTGATGGTCAAACTCGGCCTGGTACGCTTTTCGCTGCTGTTAGCCTCGGCGCTGGTCGTACTGGCGATGGTGGTGCAGATGGCCGTCACCATGGTGTTGCGCGGACATGTGGAAAGCATCGACGTTGTCCGCTCCATCTTCTTCGGTCTGTTGATTACGCCCTGGGCAGTCTATTTCCTCTCGGTGGTGGTCGATCAGCTGGAAGAGTCGCGCCAACGCCTGTCAAAACTGGTGGATAAGCTGGAAGAGATGCGTACGCGCGATCTTGAGCTTAATCAGCAGATGAAGGAGACCATCACCCAGCTTAATCAGGAAATTAACGATCGTATTAAAGCTGAGCAGGCGCGTGAGCAGGTGATGGATAAGCTGCGCGAAGAGATGGCACGACGCGAGCAGGCGCAAATCGAGCTGGAACAGCAATCCTCCTTCCTGCGCTCTTTCCTGGATGCATCACCGGATTTGGTGTTCTACCGCAACATTGATAAGCAGTTCTCCGGCTGTAACCGCGCCATGGAACTGCTAACCGGCATGAGCGAAAAGCAGCTGATTGGCCTGACTCCGCGCGATATCTACGATGACGAAGCCGCCACTAAAGTGCTGGAAACCGATGAGAAGGTGTTCCGCCACAATGTATCGCTGACGTACGAACAGTGGCTGCAATATCCCGATGGGCGCAAAGCCTGTTTCGAAATCCGCAAAGTGCCCTATTACGATCGCGTGGGTAAACGCAGTGGCCTGATGGGCTTTGGCCGCGATATTACCGAGCGTAAGCGCTATCAGGACGCGCTGGAGAACGCCAGCCGTGAGAAGACCACCTTTATTTCAACTATCAGCCACGAGCTGCGTACGCCGCTGAATGGCATCGTTGGGCTGAGTCGCATCCTGCTGGATACCGACCTCAATCAGGAGCAACTCAAGTACCTCAAAACCATTCACGTTTCAGCCATCACGCTGGGCAACATCTTCAATGATGTGATCGAAGTGGACAAAATCGAGCGCCGCAAAGTGCAGCTGGATAATCAGCCGCTGGATTTCACCGGCTTTCTCGCCGATCTGGAAAACCTCTCCGGTCTGCTGGCGCAGCCAAAAGGGCTGAAGTTTGTCATGGCGCCAGAGCTGCCGCTGCCGCATAAAATCTCGGCGGATGGTACGCGCTTGCGTCAGATTCTGTGGAACCTGATTGGCAACGCCGTGAAATTTACCCAGCAGGGCGAGATTGTGGTGCGCGTCGCCTATCGTCAGGATGAAACGCTGCACTTTGAAGTGCAGGATTCCGGTATGGGCATTCCGCAGGAGGAGCAGGACAAGATCTTCGCGATGTATTACCAGGTGAAAGATCAGCACGGCGGCAAACCGGCGACGGGCACCGGCATCGGTTTGGCGGTCTCGCGTCGTCTGGCACAAGCGATGGGCGGCGATATCAGCGTCAGTAGCGTCGCGGGGCAGGGTTCCTGCTTTACCGTCGAGATCAACGCGCCACGCGTCGCTGAGGAAGTGGAAGACGACAATCTGGATGACAGCATGCCATTGCCAGCGCTGCACGTGTTGTTGGTGGAAGATATCGAGCTCAACGTCATTGTAGCGCGTTCGGTACTGGAGAAGCTGGGCTGCAGCGTCGACGTCGCGATGACCGGAACGGATGCGCTGGCGATGTTTGATCCGCATGAGTTCGATCTGGTGCTGCTCGATATTCAGCTACCGGATATGACCGGCCTCGACGTGTCGCGTGCCATCCATCAGCGTTATGCAGATGTGGCGCTGCCGCCGCTGGTGGCATTGACCGCCAACGTCCTGAAAGACAAAAAAGAGTATCTCGATGCCGGCATGGATGATGTGTTGAGCAAACCGCTTGCCGTGCCAGCGCTGACGGCGGTGATCAAGAAGTTCTGGGATTATCAGCCGGAACAGGAAGAGATTGCCGTCGATTCATCAGACGCACAGTCGCGTACGCTGTTAGATGTGACGATGCTGGAGCAATACATTGAGCTGGTTGGCCCAGGATTGATTACCCAAAGCCTCACTATGTTTGAGCAGATGATGCCGGGTTATCTCGACGTGCTGGATTCCAACATGATGGCGCGCGACCAAAAAGGCATTGCTGAAGAAGGACACAAGATCAAAGGTGCAGCAGGTTCGGTTGGCTTACTGCATTTGCAGCAGCTAGCGAAACAGATTCAATCCCCGGAATTGCCAGCGTGGTGGGACAATGTGCAAGAGTGGGTCGACGAATTAAAACAGGAATGGCTCAAAGACGTGAACGTTTTACGCGAATGGGTCGCTGAGCGGGAAAAATTACAGGACGTTAGAAAAAAATGACCCCAGTCGAGACTGGGGTGCGCGAATACTGCGCCAACACCAGGGAAATGGGTACTGTTGCTATTATTAGAAATCGAATAAGAAAGCAACAGTTCGGTATTGGTTAACGCTTCAAAATCACCTTAACAAATTCGCCAATGCTTGCGACAAGATTCATTAAATTGTGTGATGTTGAGCAGCGATTAAATACAGAAAACATTAATTTGCTGACACAGTCAAGCAAGGAATTAATTTCTTTGCCATATTGCACCTTTTTTGACCAAATGTTCTGCTTTTAGCCTGGTTTTGCTTCAGTGAGCCACAGGAAAATCCGGGTGGAAGCATGGAAAATCTGATTCTGACAAAAAATTGAGGTTAAGTGAGATTAACACTCTGATGTTTATAGATAAAAACAGATTTTTCGACGGCTTATCCAAAACGTTTTGGAAACCTTAAACGGAAAGTTCCAGTTTATAGCTTATTGAATAATGTAAACCAAACGTGCGGTAAATCGCTTTACCATCCGTGAGGTCGAATGTACGCGGGATCGTACAGATTTGGTGGCATTTTTCAGAATGGTCTCTGTTATCAATGAACATGTTCGAACAACAGTAAAATTGATAGTTAAGTATCATGAAAGAATTTGCGTGAGCGATATCACATTCAGTTAAGTGTTCAAGCATGCAGCATTTGATCTATTTATCGTTATGGAACCGATTCCTTTTTGGCGGAAGTGCTTGATGTGATTGGCTCTAATAGAGGAACACTGATTACAATGGCAACAATTTTCCAGACGTCTTTACCTGTCTGAGGGTAAAATTTAGTGGTTAATCGTTGGTATTCGCTATTGTGACTTGGGTGATTGATTAATACAGGGAACAGGTAAGAGAAAATTGCATGAGCAAGAGTAAAGGGACACTGGGAAAACGTATTAAAGTGCTGATTGCTAAAGTGCTGCTGGCCTGGCTTGGCATCTGGTTAGCGGGCATTTTGCTGTTTGCATTTTTACCGGTACCGTTCTCGGCGGTGATGGTGGAACGGCAAATCGGCGCCTGGTTTACCGGGCGTTTTGATTATGTCGCGCACTCGGATTGGGTCGGTATGGACGAGATCTCGCCATGGATGGCATTAGCGGTTATCGCCTCTGAAGATCAAAAGTTCCCTGAGCATTGGGGCTTTGATGTTGATGCTATCCAGTCAGTGCTGGATAACGATGGCAATGAACGCATGCGCGGCGCTTCAACCCTTTCGCAGCAGACGGCGAAAAACCTGTTGCTGTGGGATGGTCGCAGCTGGTTGCGTAAAGGGCTGGAAGCAGGATTAACGGTGGGAATCGAAACCGTGTGGACTAAGAGGCGTATCCTGACGGTTTATCTCAATATCGCAGAATTTGGCGACGGCGTGTTTGGCGTGGAAGAGGCTTCACAGCGCTATTTCCACAAACCCGCCAGCCGTCTGACGATGTCTGAAGCGGCATTACTGGCAGCGGTTCTGCCCAATCCGATCCGTTTCCGCGCTGATGCGCCTTCAGGCTACACGCGGCAGCGCCAGCAGTGGATTATGCGGCAGATGCGCCAGTTGGGCGGCGAAGGTTTCCTCAACCGATACAAGCTGCATTGATAGGTTTAATCTTCGTCAAAGCCCGCTTCAAACAGTTCTATAACCGCTGCCAGCGCCTGCTCTTCCTGCGGGCCGCTGGCTTCAATCTCAATATGGCCGCCTTTCGCTGAGTCGAGCATCAGCAGCGCAATCACGCTGCTGGCTTCGGCTTCGGTGCCCGATTCGTTACGCAGCAACACTTCAGCATCAAAACTCTGCACCAGCTCGAACAGCTTCATTGCCGGGCGCGCGTGCATGCCCAGCTTGTTACGAATCTCAACGGTTTGCTTCACGGTCATGATTTACGTTTTTCCAGAGTGCGATGACGAGATTGCACGTTTTTACCGCGTGAACGGAAATAATCCGCCAATTGTTCAGCGATATACACTGAGCGGTGCTTCCCGCCAGTACAGCCGATGGCGACGGTGAGATAGCTGCGGTTGTTGGTTTCCAGCATCGGCAGCCACAGTTCCAGGTAGCTGCGCGTTTGATAGATAAAGTTATGCACTTCGGTGTGGCGATCGAGGAAGGCGGCAACCGGACGATCCAGGCCGGTCATCGGACGCAGTTTGGGATCCCAATGCGGGTTCGGCAGGAAGCGCACATCGAAGACATAATCGGCGTCGATTGGAATGCCGTGTTTGAAGCCGAATGACTCAAACACCATGGTGAGTTCACGCTCGCGCTTGCCCAGCAGGCGCGTGCGCAGCATCTCCGCTAATTCATGAACCGACATCTCGGAGGTATCGATAATCAGATCGGCGCGTGAGCGCAGCGGCTCCAGCAGATCGTTCTCTTCATCGATAGCACTCTCCAGCGACAGATTTTTGCTGGAGAGCGGATGCAGGCGGCGCGTATCGCTGTAGCGGCGAATCAGCGTGTTGCGATCGGTATCGAGAAACAGCAGTTGCGGCGAGAAGGTATCCGGCAGATTGTTGAGCGCGGCTTCAAAGACTTCCGGTGATTCCGGCATGTTGCGCACGTCAATGCTGACCGCCGCAGAGATATTGCGTTCGGTTAAGGTATTCGCCAGCTCCGGCAGCAAAACCACCGGCAAGTTGTCGACACAGTAAAAGCCCATATCTTCAAGGGCACGCAGCGCGACTGATTTTCCTGAGCCTGACCGACCGCTAACGATCATCAGCACCATCACATTTCTCCCGTTTTAAACCGGCGAACAGGCCGGTAAAAGTGTTTCTCGCTTAAGAGTGTGCTTCCTGAGCTTCTGTGATAATGGCGTAGAGCTCTTCGTCGCTCTGTGCCGCACGCAAACGACGACAGACGGTTTTATCCGCCAGACGTTTGGCAACCAGCGAAAGCGTGTGCAAGTGGGTTTTACACTGGTCTGCAGGTACCAGCAGGGCAAACAGCAGGTCAACCGGCTGATTGTCTACCGCATCAAAAGCGATAGGCTGATCGAGGCTGATAAACACGCCGACAGCGCGTAATGTGTCCTCCTCCAGCTTGCCATGTGGAATGGCAATGCCGTTGCCAATACCGGTACTGCCCATACGTTCGCGGGTCAGGATGGCTTCGAAAAGCGTCTGGTGCGGCAGATTGAGCTGCTTCGCTGCCAGCTCGCTGATAATTTCCAGCGCGCGTTTTTTACTCTGGCAGTGTACGCCGCTACGGGTACAGTCCAGTGAAAGGACCGAGCTCAATTCCAGTGTTAGATCGTTGTTCATCATCGTTTCACTTGCGAGTTCACATAGCCGCGAGGTTCAGGCGATTGATTTCATTGCCGTTCGCCCGCTGGCGCTTGCGCAGATGACAAAACGGGGCGGTAATATCCGCCCCATTAAGCTCTAAGTGCCGAATCAGTCAGCACTCTGCAAGCGTGAAGGTTAGTGTTTTTTCAGTTTGTCTTTGTGTTTGGTCAGCTGACGGGAAAGCTTGTCGATTAACCCGTCGATGGCCGCGTACATGTCTTCCGCTTCCGATGTGGCGTGCAGCTCCCCGCCGTTGACGTGCAGTGTTGCATCCGCAATCTGCGTCACCTTCTCAACCTTCAGAACAATATAAACCTGATTGATACGATCAAAATAGTGTTCCAGTTTGGCAAATTTGGTATTTACAAATTCACGTAGAGGTTCGGTAATCTCAACATTAAGTCCGGTAAGGTTTAGCTGCATAGGTCTTCCTTCTTCGTTCGGTCAAACCAGCTGTTTACGCTGGTTTGATGGCGGTATAGATAAAGACTCGCGATATTTAGCAACCGTACGTCGCGCTACCATGATGCCCTGTTCGGATAACATGGAGGTCAGTTTGCTGTCGCTCAAGGGTTTTGCGGGGTTTTCCGCCGAGATTAATTTTTTCACTAATGCACGAATCGCCGTGGACGAGGCTTCGCCGCCGCCTTCGGTGTTGACGTGACTGGAGAAAAAATACTTCAGTTCAAAGATGCCACGCGGGCTGTGTAAATACTTTTGCGTGGTCACGCGGGAAATAGTGGATTCGTGCATATCAACAGCCTGAGCGATATCTGCCAGCACCATTGGACGCATGTACTCCTCACCCTGCTCAAAAAATGCCTGCTGCTGTTCAACGATACAGCGTGTCACTTTCAGCAGCGTGTCGTTACGGCTCTCCAGGCTCTTAATCAGCCACTTGGCTTCCTGTAAGTTGCTACGAATATACTGATTATCGCTTTCATTACGGCCAGCTCCGCCCATCGCAGCATACTGCTGATTGATTTTCAGGCGCGGCATGCTGTCGGAATTGAGTTCAACTGTCCAGCGCTTGCTGATTTTACGCACCAGCACATCGGGAATGACATATTCCGGTTCGCTGGTATTGATTGACTGGCCAGGGCGCGGATCCAGTGACTGAATCAGCAACATCGCCTCCTTCAGCACCTCTTCCTTCAGACGGGTTACGCGCATCAGGCTGCGGAAATCATGGTTGGCCAGCAGATCAAGATGTTCGCTCACAATCAGGTGCGCTTCCGCCAGCATGGGCGTGGCGGCATCATATTGCGACAGCTGGACTAACAGGCAATCACGCAAATCACGGGCACCAACGCCGACTGGATCGAAACGCTGCACGCGCTTGAGCACGGCTTCAACTTCTTCCAGCGTCAGCTCTTCATCGCCAATACTGTCATAAATATCTTGTAAGTTGACGGTGAGATAGCCGGTGTCGTCAATGGCATCAACAATGGATGTGGCGATGGCGCGATCGGTATCAGTGAACGGCGTTAACTCAACTTGCCACATCAGATAATCCTGCAGCGATTGCGTGGTTTCGCCCTGATAGATTGGCAGTTCGTCATCCTGGTAATCGGTGCCGGTGCCTGACGGCGTGCCCGCCGTGTAGATTTCGTCCCAGGTGGCGTCGAGCGGGAGATCTTCAGGCATGTCTTTCTGTTCAAGTGCTTCACGTGTGTCTAATGAATCACTCTCTTGTTCCTGAAATTCTCGCGCGTCGATTTCTTCGTGCAGATCGGTTTGTTCAAGCAGCGGATTGCTTTCCAGCGCCAGTTGGAGTTCTTGCTGGAGTTCAAGCGTAGAGAGTTGCAGCAAGCGAATGGCTTGCTGCAACTGTGGAGTCATCGCCAGCTGTTGGCTGAGCCTGAGTTGCAAACCTTGCTTCATAATTCGGTTAGAATTTCCTAAGCAAACGTAGGGTGTTACGACACCTTATCAGAGTCTGAACTCTTCGCCCAAATAAACACGCTTAACCTGCTCATCTACAAGAATTTCATCAGGCGTGCCATGGGCGATTAAATGACCCTGGCTAACGATATACGCGCGTTCACACACCGCGAGGGTTTCACGCACGTTGTGGTCGGTAATCAGCACGCCAAGGCCGCTGTCACGCAGATGCTCGATGATTTTCTTGATGTCGATAACCGAAATCGGGTCAACACCGGCAAAAGGCTCATCCAGCAGGATGAATTTCGGATTAGCGGCCAGCGCGCGGGCAATTTCCACACGACGGCGTTCACCACCCGACAGCGCCTGGCCCATGCTGTCGCGCAGATGGCCGATATGGAACTCTTCCATCAGCTCGTTGGCACGATCCTGACGCTGCTCTTCTGTCAGATCATCACGGATCTGCAGCACCGCCATCAGGTTATCGTACACGCTCAGGCGGCGGAAGATCGAGGCTTCCTGCGGCAGATAGCCGATACCGCGACGGGCACGCGCATGCAGCGGCAGGATGCTGATGTCTTCATCATCAATCACAATGCGGCCCGCATCGCGTGGCACAATTCCGACCACCATGTAAAAAGTGGTGGTTTTACCGGCACCGTTTGGGCCCAGCAGGCCGACAATCTCGCCGGATTTTACCTGCAGGCTAACATCTTCCACCACGCGGCGGCCTTTGTAGGCTTTCGCCAGGTTCTCAGCGATTAGTGTTGCCATAGCAATCAGTTACTCTTTTTAGGGCTCGCGGACGAACCGTTTTTGTCCTGCAGCTGCGACGGAACCAGAACGGTGGTCACGCGCTTGCTGTCACCCTGGCTGAACGCCTGCATCTTCTGCTCTTTCACCAGGTAAGTGATGCGGTCGCCTTTGATGTTGCTGTCTTGCTGTTGAATGAAGGCATTACCGGTCAGCTCAACAAAATCGTTCGCCAGTTCATAATGCAGTTTACTGGCGTGGCCTTGCACCGGCTTGCCGTTATCCTGCATTTGATAGAAGGTCGCTGGCGTGCCGTAAGCATCAACAATGGTTTTCTTGCTATCGCCGCCCGGACGGGTGACGACCACTTTATCGGCGGTAATCTTGATGGAACCCTGGGTAACAATCACGTTGCCGGTAAAGGTCGCGACGTTGCCCTGCAGGTCCAGCGCCTGGTTGACGGAGTCAATATTCACCGGCTTGTCTGAGTCACCGGTTAATGCCAGCGCAGGCAAGCTCGTTGCCAGCAGCGTACCTACCAGCAATAACTTAAGGCTATTTTTGTTCATTTTGAATTTCATAGGAAGTTTTGACCTTTTCAAGCAGCTCAGCGTGTTTCGTCCGTAAATTGCCGCGCATTTTCATGCCAGTGGAATTAAAACTGCGGCCAAAAAGGGTGACTTGATCGTCAGATGTCACATCCTGGGTGACCAAATTAACCTGAGCGTTATCGGTAAGGATGCGCTCAAGCTGTGAATCTTGGGTCAAGGTATTGACGACAACGTTGCCATAAAGATAAAGCATACGATCTTTAGTCAGCTTTGCCTTATCGGCGCGCACCGACCATGTCGCGACTTTGTTTACGTCATAGGTGGTCATCACCGGATTATCGAACCAACTTATCTCATCGGCAGCAAAGTAGGTGACTTTATCGGAGACCAGCTTATAGCCCAGCGCGCCTGTTGGGTTATACACCACCGTGTTCGATTTCTCGCTGGTGTAGGTTGGCGCTTGATCGTTGGTCGCCATCGGCGTTCTGTCGTCATCCTGGTTGGTGAGATTCCAGCCGATCAGCACTAAGGCGATCAAGGCCAGGATCAGCGTCATCCAACGCCTGCTCTTACTCATATTGATTGCCCTTTGGCATCCTCAAATTGGTTCTGCGCCATCAAGATCAGATCGCACAACTCACGTACCGCGCCGCGGCCACCGGCAATGCGGGTCACATAATGCGCGCGCGGCAGTAAAATCGGGTGGGCGTCGGCAACGGCCACGCTCAAACCCACCTGCGCCATCACCGGCCAGTCGATCAGGTCATCGCCAATGTAGGCGACCTGCTCGGCGGTCAATGACAGTTTATCCAGGAGTTCCCGCCAGGCCAAAAGCTTATCCGATTGTCCCTGGTAAAGATGCGTAATGCCGAGCGTCTTACAGCGATCTTCCAGCAGTTTTGCTTTGCGGCCGGTAATAATAGCCACTTCGACGCCGGAGGTCAGCAGGCAACGCACGCCATAACCATCGCGCACGTTAAAAGCTTTCAACTCTTCACCGCTGTTACCCATGTAAATCACGCCATCCGACATCACGCCATCAACGTCACAAATCAGCAGGCGAATCTTCGCAGCACGCGCCATGACTTCCGCGCTCACCGGACCGTAGCACGTCTCGACCATTGCTGTTTCAGCACTCATTGTTTCTTCCTGTTCAGACTACGCCAGCGCGCAGCATGTCATGCATATGTACCACACCGAGCAGGCGATCGTCATCGGCCACCAGCAGGGCGGTGATGTTTTTGTTTTGCATCAGATTAAGGGCATCGACCGCGAGCATATTCGGGCGCACGCGAATACCGCCGCTGGTCATCACTTCCTGAATGGTGGCTTTCTGGAAATCGATGCCCATATCGAACACGCGGCGCAAGTCACCATCAGTGAAGATGCCTTCGATTTTCATCAGGTCATCGACAATCACCGTTAAACCAAGATTCTTGCGGGTAATTTCCAGCAGCGCATCACGCATCGACGCATCACGGCTGACGTGCGGAATTTCATCGCCGCTGTGCATGATATCGCTGACGTGCAGCAACAGTTTGCGGCCCAGCGCACCACCGGGATGCGACAGCGCAAAATCTTCCTGGGTAAATCCGCGCGCTTCCAGCAACGCCACGGCCAGCGCATCACCCATGACTAAGGTCGCGGTGGTGCTGGTGGTCGGCGCCAGGCCGAGCGGACAGGCTTCCTGCGGCACTTTCACGCACAGATGCACATCCGCGGCGCGGCCCATCGCGCTGTCCGGACGCCCGGTAATACAGATCAGCTGCACCTTCTGGCGCTTTAACACCGGCACCAACGCCAGGATTTCGCCGGATTCACCGCTATTGGAAATCGCGATCACCACGTCATTGGTGCTGACCATGCCGAGATCGCCGTGGCTGGCTTCACCGGGATGCACAAAGAAAGAGGGCGTACCGGTGCTGGCAAAAGTCGCGGCCATCTTTTTACCGATATGTCCGGATTTTCCCATGCCCATCACCACCACTTTGCCTCGGCAGGCAAAGATCATCGCGCAAGCGCGATCGAAATCATCATTGATATATTGATCAAGCTGCTCCAGCCCTTCGCGTTCGATGCGCAGCACCGCTTTACCTGCTTGCTGAAAATCGAAATCCGGTTGCTGATGTGACATGGTCAGTCCGTCCTTAATAGCTTGTGATAAGCATGGGGCTGAGCCACAGCCACAGCACCCACGCGATAAAACCACCTAATAATAGTGTGCCTGCGATACGGCCAATACGGCGTTTGCGCAGCAGGCAGAGCAGGGCGAACAGCACGCTCACTGCCAGCATCACCCAGTAATCACGTGCGAAGGCATGCGCATCAACGCTGCCGGGATGAATCAGCGCTGGTAGGCCGAGCACAATCGCCAGATTGAAAATGTTGGCGCCGATCAGGTTACCGATAGCGATATCGTCCTCACCTTTCAGCGCGCCGGCCACAACGGTAGCCAGTTCGGGTAAGCTGGTGCCGACGGCAATCAGCGTCAGGCCCATCACCAGTTCGCTCACACCGAAGTAGTCGGCAAAGACGGTGGCGTTGTCGATCACCATCCGCGTTGACATCGGCAGAATAATTAGCGCGACTGCCAGCCACAGAAAGGCCACGGTGTTGCCAGCTTCGTCGCGCGGCAGTTCGGCCAGCTGCTCACGGGTGAGCGTGTCGTTGTTGTCACGTTCAGCGCGGCGAGCAATGCGGATCACCACCAGCAGATAACCCAGCGCGATCAGTAGCAGCGCAACGCCATCAAGACGGCTCAGATGATTATCAAACAGCATGATGCCGCTGAGCAGTGAGACTAGCAGCATTAATGGCAGTTCGCGCCGAATCAGATTGGAGTGTACTGTCAATGGGTGGAGCAACGCTGCGCCACCCAGAATCAAGAGAATGTTGGTGATGTTCGAGCCCAGCGCGGTGCCGACCGCTAAATCCATCTGTCCATGCTGCGCGGCCGAAAATGAGACAATTAATTCCGGCAATGATGTGCCAATGCTCACCACCGTCATGCCTATGATCAGTGGTGGGATGCCAAAGGATCGACAGAGGATCGCGGCGCTAAATACCAGACGGTCGGCGCCGTAAACCAGTAAAATCAATCCGATAAACAGCAAGGCAGAGGCTACGAACATTAAAAATCCTTGATGGATGGAGGTGTCGGCGAACCTTGTCCGACAGGTAAAAACATTCTGCACACACTAACAGGCGCTGATTTTGACTGTCTGAGAGGCAAAAGTAAATTTTAAGGCCGTTTTCGCCACACTAAGTGGGTAAGTTTCTGTAAAACTATCGTGCATTCGAGGCGACCAGGCTACCATCCACCGTTTTGATAGCGCCCGATCCGCATAAAGAGGTAAAGATGATCCAGCAGCAAACGAATCTGGTTGAGGTTCGTGGCGTCAGTTTCACGCGCGGAGATCGTACAATCTTTGACGATATCTCGTTAACGGTACCCGCCGGCAAAGTCACCGCGATTATGGGGCCGTCCGGAATTGGTAAAACCACGCTTTTACGTCTGATTGGCGGGCAATTACAGCCCGATAAAGGCGAGATTTGGTTCCGCGATCAGAATATCCCGACGCTTTCCCGCACGAAATTGTACGAAGCGCGTAAAAAAATGAGCATGCTGTTTCAGTCAGGCGCGCTGTTTACCGATCTCAACGTGTATGAAAACGTTGCCTGGCCATTGCGTGAACATACGCAACTGCCACCAGAACTGTTGCACAGCACCGTATTGATGAAGCTGGAAGCGGTGGGTTTGCGTGGTGCTGCGAAACTGATGCCTGCCGAACTCTCCGGCGGTATGGCGCGCCGTGCGGCGCTGGCGCGTGCTATCGCGCTGGAACCGGAACTGATCATGTTCGATGAGCCTTTTGTCGGCCAGGATCCGATCACCATGGGCGTGCTGGTGAAATTAATTGACGAACTTAATCATGCTTTGGGCCTGACCTGCATTGTGGTTTCACACGATGTGCCTGAGGTATTGAGCATTGCCGATCATGCCTATATTGTTGCCGGACAAAAAATTATTGCTCAGGGCAGCGCGCCGGAACTGCGGGAAAATCCCGATCCGCGTGTGCGCCAGTTTATCGAGGGTCATGCGGATGGTCCGGTGCCGTTTCGCTTTGCCGCTGGCGATTATCTCAGCGACTTGACCCGCTCAGGGAGAACGTAAACTGATGTTGTTACAGGCGCTAGCGTCATTTGGACGTCAGGGAATTAATACCTGTGCCGCTTTTGGCCGCGCAGGCCTCATGCTCTTTCATGCGCTGGTGGGTAAGCCGGCGTTTCGTCGCCATGCGCCGCTGCTGGTAAAACAGCTCTACAGCGTGGGCGTATTATCGTTGCTGATCGTTGTGGTGTCCGGCCTGTTTATTGGCATGGTGCTGGGTCTGCAAGGCTATCTGGTGCTGACCACCTACAATGCTGAAACCAGCCTTGGCATGCTGGTGGCGCTCTCGCTGCTGCGTGAACTCGGTCCGGTCGTCACGGCATTGCTGTTTGCCGGCCGGGCAGGTTCAGCGTTAACCGCAGAAATCGGGCTGATGAAAGCCACTGAACAGCTCTCGAGCATGGAGATGATGGCCGTCGATCCATTACGTCGCGTGGTATCACCGCGCTTCTGGGCCGGCTTTATCAGCATGCCGCTACTGGCGCTGATCTTTACCGCCGTCGGTATTGCCGGTGGCGCGCTGGTGGGGGTGAGCTGGAAAGGGATCGATCCGGGTTTCTTCTGGTCGGCTATGCAGAACGCGGTGGATTTCCGCACTGATGTCGTTAACTGCATGATCAAAAGCGCGGTCTTTGCCGTTACGGTAACCTGGATTGCGCTATTTAATGGCTATGATGCCATCCCGACCTCGGAAGGGATCAGTCGGGCGACGACGCGTACCGTGGTGCATGCTTCACTGGCGGTACTCGGTTTGGATTTTGTGCTGACAGCACTGATGTTTGGGAATTGATGCAATGCAAAGCAAGAAAAACGAAATCTGGGTTGGCGTCTTCATGCTGGCTGCGCTGCTGGCGCTGTTATTCCTCGCTCTTCGCGTCGCCGATCTTAAAACAATCGGCACCGAACCGACGTGGAAGATGTATGCCACCTTCGATAATATTGGCGGACTCAAAGTCAGTTCTCCGGTAAAAATTGGCGGCGTGTTAATTGGCCGTGTATCAGATATCGCGCTTGATGAGAAAACCCTTTCTCCGCGTGTGACCATGGATATCAGCGATAAATTCGCCAATAAGATTCCAGACACCAGCTCATTAGCCATCCGCACCCAAGGTCTGCTGGGTGAGCAGTTCCTGGCGTTGAATTTAGGTTTTGACGATCCTGAACTTGGCTCTTCGATGCTGAAAGATGGCGGCACGCTGCGTGACACCAAATCGGCACTGGTGCTGGAAGACCTCATCGGTCAATTCCTCTATAAGAGCGGCGATAACAAACCCAACGACAAATCCCAGGGTGCGGAGAGCGCACCAGCAGCACCTGCAACAACGGAATAACCAACGAGGTAAAACATGATGTTTAGACGCTTACTGATGATTGCCGTGTTGGCAATCGCACCGCTGGCAGCCAACGCCGCAGCGGATCAAACTAATCCTTACAAGCTGATGAACGAAGCGGCGGAAAAGACCTTCACCCGTCTGAAAAACGAACAGCCGAAGATTAAGCAGGATCCGAACTATCTGCGCGAAGTGGTGCGTCAGGAACTGATGCCTTATGTACAGGTAAAATATGCCGGTGCGTTAGTTCTCGGTCGCTATTATCGCGATGCGACACCGGCGCAACGCGATGCCTATTTTGCCGCGTTCGGTGATTATCTGGCGCAGGCGTACGGCCAGGCGCTGGCGCTGTATAACGGTCAAACTTACCAAATCCAGCCGGAACAGCCGATTGGCGATGCCAATATCGTGGCGATTCGCGTCACCATTATCGATCCGAATGGTCGTCCGCCGGTGCGCCTCGATTTCCAGTGGCGCAAGAACAGCCAGACCGGCAACTGGCAGGCGTATGACATGGTGGCCGAAGGCATCAGCATGATCACCACGAAACAGAATGAGTGGGGCGACCTGTTGCGCACCAAAGGCATTGATGGCTTGACGGCTCAGCTGAAAGTCTATGCAGCACAGCCGATCACCCTGGATAAAAAGCAATAATGAGTGAACCGTTACGCTGGCAGCGTACTGCCAGCACGCTGGCTTTAAGCGGCAAATTAGATCGTGATACTTTGCTGACCTTGTGGCAGGAACGTGACACTGCGGTGGCGGATATCACCACCATCGACGTTGCCGGGCTGGAAAGGGTGGATTCTGCGGGTTTAGCGCTGTTGGTGCATCTGCGTGAAATCGCGCGAGCCCATGGCAGCGCGCCACTTTTCTCTGGCATCTCCGATAAACTTCAGTCACTGATCACGCTGTATAACCTGCAGCAGATTATTGTTTCTGCGGAAAAAATCGCCTGATCTGCGGATGTCGATGCTAAGCCCCTGATTTTTTCAGGGGCTTTTGCGTATTTAAGAGTCAGGCGCTTTCCTCTAAGATGGCAGCCTTATTATTATTAAGTGAAGTAACTAGCGATGGAAAATAGTGAAGTTCAGGCCGTGCTGATGCAGGCGCTGGCATTAGAAGAAGTACACGTACTTAGCAACGATGGCAGCCATTTTCAGGTCATCGCAGTGGGCGAAATGTTCGGCGAACTGAGCCGCGTGAAGAAGCAGCAGGCTGTGTACGCGCCGCTGATGGAATATATTGCGGATAATCGTATTCATGCGGTTTCCATCAAAACTTATACCCCAGCCGAGTGGGCGCGCGACCGTAAACTCAACGGTTTCTGAGTGCCTCACCGGTTGTTTTATTGATAGATAATTGAGAGCCGTGTTAATGGACAAATTTCGTGTGCAAGGCCCCACTCGTTTAAGTGGTGAAGTGACCATTTCCGGGGCGAAGAATGCTGCGTTGCCGATTCTGTTTGCTGCGCTGCTGGCTGAAGAGCCGGTAGAGATTCAGAACGTACCGAAGCTGCGTGATATCGATACCACCATGAAGCTGCTGAATCTGCTGGGTGCGCGCGTTGAGCGCAATGGTTCGGTCCACGTTGATGCTCGCGAAGTTAATGTTTTCAGTGCGCCATACGATTTAGTGAAAACCATGCGTGCTTCGATCTGGGCGCTGGGTCCGCTGGTGGCGCGTTTTGGTCAGGGCCAGGTTTCACTGCCGGGCGGTTGCGCCATCGGTGCGCGTCCGGTTGATCTGCACATTACTGGTCTGGAACAGCTGGGTGCGGAAATTAAGCTGGAAGAAGGCTACGTTAAAGCTTCGGTGAATGGCCGCCTGAAAGGCGCGCACATCGTGATGGATAAAGTGTCTGTTGGCGCTACCGTCACCATCATGAGCGCGGCGACGCTGGCTACCGGCATCACCATTATTGAGAATGCCGCGCGTGAGCCGGAGATTGTCGATACGGCAAACTTCCTCAACACGCTGGGCGCGAAAATCACGGGTGCGGGCACAGATAAAATCACCATCGAAGGTGTTGAGCGTCTGGGCGGCGGCGTATATCGCGTTCTGCCAGATCGTATCGAAACCGGTACATTCCTGGTCGCTGCAGCGATTTCACGTGGCAAAGTTGTTTGCAACAACACTAAGCCCGATACGCTGGATGCGGTGTTGTCTAAACTGCGTGAGGCGGGTGCAGAGATCGAAGTGGGCGAAGATTGGATCAGCCTGGATATGCACGGCAAGCGCCCAAAAGCGGTGAATATCCGTACGGCGCCGCATCCAGGCTTCCCAACTGACATGCAGGCGCAGTTCACGCTGCTCAACCTGGTGGCAGAAGGAACCGGTGTGATTACCGAAACCATCTTCGAAAACCGCTTCATGCATATCCCTGAACTGATTCGTATGGGCGCGCATGCGGAAATCGAAAGCAATACCGCGATTTGTCATGGCGTTGAAACCTTGTCGGGTGCGCAGGTGATGGCCACCGATCTGCGTGCATCAGCGAGCCTGGTGCTGGCGGGTTGTATTGCAGAAGGCACCACGCTAGTTGATCGTATCTATCACATCGACCGTGGCTATGAGCACATCGAAGACAAGTTGAAAGCGATGGGGGCAAATATCGAGCGCGTAAGCGGCGAATAATTTTTACCTTTGCGCATTAAAAAACCAGTCACGGTAACGCGGCTGGTTTTTTTTCATCTGCAGTATGGTCAGATCTTTTCACGATCTTTGGGCGCTCGTATGCGCTTTTTGCGATCCTTCAGCAGACCGGTAAAAGGATCATAATATCGGCTCGGCCAGATCTCTGCCGGATGCACCTTAATCGCATTGGCAATTAGCCATTCGCCTTTGGGCCAGGGGCGCGACAGCGCATTGGCCAATGTTGACGAGCTAAGCCCTGATTCCCGTGACAGCGCTGCCAGTGATGTGCCTTTCTT